>DATBUB010000034.1:0-3519 GCA_036516555.1 Bacillaceae bacterium | reverse complement strand
CCTTCAGCTGTTCCTTCAAGTTTTCATCCATCATGCGAGCCCCCTAATTACATATGGTCACATCAACCTCCAGACCTCCCCAACCGGTCTATGGTTCTAGTAATAACTAAAACCTTATAATATCCATTCGTGTACTAGGCCTCTTTTCCCTCCCTTCAACCCTCTCCATAAGCTGACATTTTTTTCACCTTTCTTTTAGCTTGAATTAATTCCTTCAACCGTTTAAAATGAAAAAACAAACGAACGATATAGCTATGTTTAATAAAAACGTTCGTATTTTCAACTAGGAGGCCACACAACTCATGAAGAAAAAGCTGTTTACGAATTTTTTGGCTGCCATCACGATGAGCGCAATATTACTCTCGGGGTGTTCACCTGCAAAAAAAGAATCCGGCAATGCTCCAAAAGAAGAGATGGAAGCACAGCACCCTATCGCCGTTCAAGGTGCCATGGATATGGAAATTTCAGCTCTGCTTGAGGCCATGAATGATTATAAAGAAGAAAAGCATGGCAATTATACTTTTTATATTGGAAAAATAGAGGATATCCCGGTGGTTGTATCCAGGACTGAAATCGGAATGGTGCACGCCGCATCCTCTACTACAATGCTGATTGAACACTATCATCCTAAAGCAATCATCAATCAGGGAACCGCCGGCGGACATGATCCAAACCTGCATGTATTCGATACCATCATCGGGACCGAGATTATGAATATTGGAAGCATGAGGACTGACCATTTGGATGACGGCCAGGGAATGAAGCCCGACACATGGAAGTTCATGGCAACAGGCATGAGGGAAAACGGCGAGAAGAAGGACTACGAGTCTTTCAAAAGCGATCCAGAGCTAGTCAAAACCGCGTTGAGTGTTGCGAATCAATACAAGCACGGCAAGGTGGTTGAAGGGAAAGTCGGAAGTGCAGACTTCTGGAACCGTGAAGTAGACCGAATCCAGTGGTTCCACGAAAATGCCGGAACAAGCGCAGAAGAGATGGAAGCTGCAGCAGTTGCCCAGGTGGCAAAAGGCTTTGAAGTTCCTTACCTGTCTGTACGAACCATTTCAAACTCTGAGGTTTCCGGAGATAAAATCGAGGATTTGGAAACTGCAGGAAAATACGGCGCAGAATTTGCCGTTGAGATTGTGAAAGCTATAGGAAAAACCGAGTAGGAGGGGATGATCCCCCCCTCCCCGACCTCTTACGCCACCTTACGTACGGTTCCGTATACGTCGGTTCTATTATGGTTAACGCAAGAATCATATGTGAATATAGACTTTTCAGCCCTCGGCTGCTCTTGTAGGAGTTTCCGAGCGTTTGTGTAAGATTGGGCTATGGGCAATTCTCCAGTATTTCTTTCTGGAATTGCCCCGCTCTTCAATTTCCTTAACTAGCTTAACGGGGGCAATGCTGGAAAGGAGCCCTGTACAGAATACAAGCGAAATAATAACGCTATGGAAGTCTCCAAACACCCCATCCCTCTTAAACATGCAATTTATTCATAATCCCGTTCAATGATTTGCCCATCATTCACTTCAATAAAAACTTTTTTATTTTCGAGCAAATCTGGATTGTCAGAAGTAAACATGATAGTGACCTTATCATTTTTTTCCAGATGGAGAGGGAACCTTAACCGCTTTTGGCTTTCCCAGCCCTCAGGTGTTTGAAGATCGGAATACTCCAGTGCTTGGGCTTTGATTCCATCAAATTTTTTATCAAAATGGACATTTTTAATCATCATTGATTTTTCCGCATGGATTATAATGACATAGTAAGATATTTTGTCTTCATGCAAAGTCAGCACTGTCAAATGCACGTCTTCATCTTTAATCTTGCCAAGTCCGCATCCCAAAAGCGTCACAATCAATAACACAGCCATAATTAATTGGACACTGCCTATTTTTATTTTCCGTGGAGAGACATCTGTCACTCTCAAAAGTCAAACCCCTCTCCTCCTGAAATGTTGATATCATTATATTCATTCTCGTTTTCAAACAAAACTCCTCTTTTCAAACACAAAAAAGGACACCCGCAGGCATCCTTCCGGAACCGGTTCTAACCGGTACGCATCTTAACTTTTTCCATGATGCTGGCCAGGTAGTGCCTGACCGTTCCCACGGCTTTTCTTTTCATCACATCATTCTCATTTAGATCCCAAGTTGCGTCATCCTCTTTTTCCGCAACATCATCAGCAAGTTCAGGCGAAAAAACCTGTCTGCCACTGTTGATGCTGCGGATGGAGCAGGCCAGCTCCTCACTGGGACTGTCTTTCAGCAGATATCCACATACTCCCGCATTGCGCGCGCGTTCTATATATCCTTCCCTGGCAAAGGTAGCTAACAGGATGACTTTGCACTCTGGCGGCATGAACGCTTCTACAACATCAAGTCCCAAACCGGACATCTCAATATCCACGATGCACACATCGGGCTTGAACTGATGGACGAGAGCAATAGCCTCTTCCCCGTTCCTTGCCTGGCCAACCACTTCCATGTCATCTTCCAAATCCAGCAGGGACCCGATGACTCCCAGCAGCATTTCATGATCCTCGGCAATGACGATCCGAATCATATTATTCTCTCCTTATTGGTAGCTACCATTAAAACAGAGACTCCCCTCTAAAAGGGGAGCCGGCTTTACACTTCAGGTTTCATTTGGACGGAAATTTTCTTCTTTTTGGCCAACGCCTTTACTTCTTTAAAGCTCACGAAATTCTTCCTGTCTTCATCCCAAAGGCGGAAGCGCAGGGATTTCAAGCTTGTCGCAAGGGTGATTGTCGGTACGTTCTGTAACGGTGGGGTGTTGTTGTGAGCCTCTTCCAGCTTGTAATTAGGAACCCTCGGGCTCAGATGGTGAACATGGTGGAACCCGATATTTCCTGTAATGAACTGGATGGCCTTCGGAAGTTTGTAGAAAGAGCTTCCTTCCACAGCGGCTTTCACGTATTCCCAGTCCTTGTCCTCTTCAAAATAGGAATCCTCAAACGTATGCTGCACATAGAACAGCCAAACACCGATAGATCCGGAAATCATGAAGATGGATCCCTGCACCAGAAGGAATGACTGCCAGCCTACGGCCCAGCAAAGCAAGCCCACGACAGCTGCAATCAGAACGTTTGTCAAATACGTGTTCATGCGCTCTTTTTTCCTCGCACCTTTACGGTTGAATCGATTTTTAATCGCAAAGACATATATCGGACCCAATCCCATCATGACGAAAGGATTTCGGTAAAAACGGTAAGCCAAACGGGTCCGGAGCGGCGCTGCCACATATTCATCAACCGTCAGCGTCCAAATATCCCCCGTACCGCGCTTATCGAGGTTCCCGCTTGTCGCATGGTGAATCGCATGCTCATTCCCCCATTTATCAAACGGGAAAATCGTCAATACTCCCATGGCAGTTCCAACAATGCGGTTGGCACGGCGGTTTTTAAAGAAGGAGTTATGGGTGCAGTCATGGAAGATGATAAAAATCCGAGTCAAAAATCCTGCAGCCAAAACAATCGGAACCAAGGCAAGCAAA
>DATBUB010000033.1:0-14513 GCA_036516555.1 Bacillaceae bacterium | reverse complement strand
TGTCTTCTTATTAGCTTAAGTTCTTTTTTGGTTTTCGCACTGGATAAATTAAGTATGTTTCCGATGTGCAAAAAAAGAACTCTTTATACCGCCAGACCTTCCTTCAATAAAGTTTCTTCTATGCTTTGTAATGCTTCCTTTTCGTCGGCACCGTCAACAATAATGCTGATTTCCGCTCCTTGGCCGATTCCTAGAGACATAACTCCCATGATCGATTTTAGGTTTACCTTCTTTTCGTTATATTCAAGCTGGATCATTGAATCAAATTTTCCAGCAGCCTGTACTAAAAGGGTTGCGGGGCGCGCATGAATTCCTGTTTCTTCTATAATCTTATATTGTTTTTCAATCATAATTATTTCCTGCTCCTTTCTTGCCTTTACTTCATAATAAAGGCTGGTTTTAACGCCAAATATAGTGAACAACTTCTGTGGCACTCAAAAAAATATGTATCCTTAAATAGCCTGGCCCCCTCACTGCTAAATGTTGTGTCCAGTGGGGGCCAGAATCCAGAATTTATTGTTTGTTTTTTCGAATTTCCTTTGCCTTTTTCGCTTCTTCCATAAAAATGCGGGCCCGTTCTGGATCAATTGGATTTTTCATATCACCTTTTTTTACCCATGTGGCCACCGATACGCCATCATAATATTTCAGCAGTTCATAAATGTTATCACCAGTTGCTCCGCCACCCAAGAAGATAGGAGTATCAGGCAATTTCGTTCTGACCTTTTCGATCATTTCAATGCTTTCAGCCGAGCTGTTTCCTGCGATAAATAGGCCATCTGCAAATGCCTCGTGCACGGCCTCCCATGCGGCATTTTCAATCGGTTTGCGTCCTAGCGGCACGCCATGGACTTCGTAAACATCGGCATAAACCGGCACTTTAGATCTGATTCTTTTTCTAAGTGCAGCAATATCAACGCATTGCGCTTGAAGAATGCCCGCGCTTGTAACATTGGCTCCGGTAAAGAGATGTTCCACCCTAACAAAGTCTGCACCCGCAGCATCGGCTACAGATAATCCGGCCACGCCATCCCAGTTCATCAAAATGCCCATTGTCAGGTCAGGAAATTCTTTTCTGATTTCATAAGCAATTCTAGTCATATAGGCAATGGCTTCTGGCTCAGCATGCTGCTTAATCGGCATATCATTCATGTTTTGAATAATGATTCCGTCAAAGCCATTTTCCTGAACCATCTCGGTTTCCTTTAGGGAATAATACACAATCTCTTCAATCGTTTGATCATTGTGCCGATAACTTCCCGGAAGCGGCGGCGGCTGTATCATCGATAATACGGTACAATCTGGTTTGAACGCTGCCATTAGATCGCTCCTCCTAACTTCGCATAGTAATTCATGCTGATAGTAAACATTTGATCTGCCGGGATAATCCCCTCTTCTGTAATAAACCCTGCGATATGCTTAGGGGTTACCCCAAGTAATTCAGGAGCCTTAAAGTCTATATTTTGCGCAAGATTTTGATTGGGCCAATCTGCAGTTAATTTCTTCTCTAATTCTTGGATAACCAACACTTTCTTATAGCCATAAATGGGTCGAATATCCAATTTAATTAATGGGGTTAGAAAATACAGTGGAATTTTATAATAGTCACAAACCAAACCGACGATATCAGAGCCAGTTGTATTAAAGCCTGTCCCATCCGGGAAGAACGTTTCCGCTCCCATGAGCGCGACATCGCATTCTTTGAGGTAATACATCATAGCAGCATCCGGGAAAAACTTAATTTGGTGACCTGCTTCCTGACAGCTTTTCACATAAGGAAGTCCGCCGTCAATAATGCGGCTTTCGGGAATATAAATGGTATAGGTTTGCTCATTTTCACCTATTCTTTTCAATAGTTTATCAACTGTACTTGAGTAATCATAAACCAAAATATTTCTCATGTTTTTGACAGCAGAATTAGCATAATCAATCACTTTTAATGTGGCTTCTTTGTTATATTCAAGGTAGCCATTCTTTTGGCAAATGATTTCTTCAACAGCTTCCCCGATTGGTTTGTCTGAATGACTTTCCAGGTTGTTTGTCATCAGCAAGATGGCATTGCTAACCGCCTGGCTTGCTTCTCCTCTTGTTTCGATAAAATATTGGCTGACAGATTGAATTTTTTCTATGATTTCTTTGACGCTGCTTTTATTTTGTTTTCCGTCCAATGCGATCGATTCAATCATATCACCGATCATGGAAATGTGGTTGCTTGCGCCCAATACTTTTTGTTCAACAATATCGTCAAATAATGATTGAACGTCTATAGGCAAAAGCTTTCTAACACTTTCTGCTGCCTGAACCATATAAATCCGTCTCCTTCTTGTCTACTGGGCTATTACACAGACTGCTTTACGAATCATGCGCAAATAGCCATCTGCTGCAGATATTTACAAATATCCTTATCCATCGTGTCTTTTTATTTCTTCAGTAATTTTTCAGCGTTTTTATAATAGATACTTTCCAGATAGTCCTTTTCCAGGTTAAACATATCAAAAAGGTCGATCGAACATTTGGTTAATGAGGTGGGATAATAAGAGCCGAATAGTAACTTTTCCTTTGGCAACACGGAAAATGCCTTTCTAAGAACTTGCACTTCATACTGGTTAGACGTTTCAACCAGTATATTGTCGTGTTCATTGGCAACATCTACACAGCTGTAGCCGTAGTCAAAGCAGCCGATATGGAGGAATATAAAGGTAATGCCAGGGTGCTTTTTCGCATGAACAGCCCATTGCTGAGGCATTGACCTGGATCCAATTCCTGTGAAAACTTTCACTGGTGTTTGGGTTTCTTCGACAATATCAAGAATGTGGCCGATATTAGGGCAGCTATCAGGATAGTAACCATGTTCAATTGAGTTAAATTCAATCATTTTGATCCCTGGGAGCTGTAACACTCTCTTCGTTTCTTCTACTGAATTGTCTTCTTTCGGATTTATGACGGCACAGCCAACCAACTGGTTAGGATGTCTTGTTACCAGATCTGAAATATAGTCATTTTGATCCTGTATGGACTTTCCTTCTAACGCAGAGACAACCCGCAAGGAAATATTATTTTTTTTCATATCATCCAGTAATTCTTGTTCGAGATATTCGTGGGTTGCCTCATTTCTTTTGACATGAGCATGTATATCGATGATCAATTTCTTCACCTTCTAAGTTTGATTTTCATGTAAGGGCAGCGCCTCCCCTCCATCGGTTTGGGATAGGAGGGACGCTGCCGCTTCTTTTAGCCTAAAAATCCTGCATATACTCCGACGATTCCAAAAATCATAGTTAGGAAGATTAATTTAATGGCTGATACTTTTTTCTTTGTGATGAGGTAATACATGAGACCTGTATAGAGTAAACCAAGTACCCCAGGCATTAAATTATCTAATGTTTCTTGAATACTGATGGTTGTCTCCCCGGACGTATATTTGATCGGGATATTTACCACAACCAATAATGGAATGAATCCACCGACAATAATATAGGCAGCAATGCCGGCAAGTTCTGAAATCCTGCTGATTAAACCAGATGATTGGAATTTGCCAACTAATGTTATCCCTTGTTTATAGCCTTGGAAAACCCCAAGATAGCGAACTCCAAGTGAAAGAATGGCCATACAAATAACAAACATGATCGGTCCGACCCAGCCTGTTCCAGCACTGACTAATGAGATGGCAAGTCCAGCCAGGATAGGTCTTGCAGTCCCATTTAGAAGGGAGTCACCCAATCCTGCCAATGGTCCCATCAGAGCTGTTTTAACAGAACCAATCGTGGCCGGATCAAAGTCTCGGTCATTGGCATATCTTTCTTCCATAGCGGCACTGATTCCAACGGGAATGGCTGAAACCATGTCTTGTGTCAAAAAGTACTCCATATGTCTTTCATATGCTTCTTTTTTATCCTCGGGATCATCATATACTTTTTCAATAACAGGCATCATGGCTTGGGTAAAACCGGCATTTTGCTGACGTTCATAGTTATTGGTTGTACGAATCGTCATTTGGTTCCAAAATACTTTCCATAAATCTTTTTTGGTTAATTTTTTTTCATGCTCTTGTGCCATTTTCGCTCTCCCCTTATGCGTTAGCGTTTTGATCATCTATCTTCAGGTAGTAATACAATGCCACACAAATGACTCCCAATAATGCAATTCCGATCATATTTATTTTTAAATAGGAAGCAAAGAAGAAACCTAAGAGTAAGAACGGCCAGAATTTTTTCACCTGGATGGTACTTAGCAGCAGCGCAAATCCGACTGCACCAATTAATCCTCCGCCGGCTGCCAACCCGGTAATCAGTTTCTCAGGAATGGCTTCAATGATGCCCTTTACAAAGTCTGCTCCAAAGTAGATTGCCAGAAAAGCAGGTATTCCATATAAAACCGCATTCATCAGCATCGGGTACACCGTATTATTTAATACAAGTCCACGCGTATTTAAATTGGCTATCGCCCTTTCGGCCCGGTGCATGAAGAAGATATTGATCACCGAGTTTTGGAAAGTGGTAGCAATTTGGCCGATAAAGGAAACAGGCAATGCAGTCGCAACCGCCAGTTCGGTTCCGCCGCCGCCAAGAATCGCAATTCCTGCAGCTATGGCTGTACTGAGCGTTGGATCCGGAGGAGTGGCTGTCCCTACGAAGATGACCGCAAGGAACATCAACTCAATTGTGACACCGACGGCTAATCCCGTGGACACATCACCCATAATCAATCCAACCATCGGCCCTGTAAAAATAGGTCTGAAAATATGAGTTTGAAACGTATGTGAGTCAATAAATGCAATGGTAACAAATAATGCAACTAGTATCGCCTGCAGTAAAATATCCATGTGTAAGGCCCCCTGCCCATGTCTTAAAATTAGGTTTATTGAAATAGTTGGATGACGTTTTGACTGCGCTCATTTGGAATTGTTCGATTTCCAGCTTCAGCTGACTGATGCAAGCAGCGTATTGGCCCCTTCAGATGGCACTTAACCCTAAGCTTTCATGGCTTGCTTCCGCTAATTCAGAAGCCAGGCCGCCAAGGCTTTGTCCATGTCTTGATAAAATCGCTTGAACAAGGATTGGTAAATTCACTCCGTAAAAAACCGCTACATTGTCATTGTTAAAAGAAAATTGGCTGCTGATTTTAAACGGAGTGCCTCCCATAATATCGCAAAGGATTAGAAATTGTTCGCTATCTGAAACCCTTTTCAGTTTTTCGTTCATTAAATCGGAAAGTTCATCTTGTCCCATATCTTCCATCAAAGAAAGAAACTCCACATTCTCCGCTTCTCCTGTAAACATTTGTGCAGAATGAACGATTCCTTCTGCCATTTTTCCATGCGTAACAACTAAAATGTTAATCAATGTAAAGCCTCCCCCGATGATTTTTATAGCTGTTGTGATAAAAGGCAGTTAAATTACGGCTATTTGCCGATCAATTTAATTACATCTTGGCTTCGTTCGTTTGGTACGGTGCGAACCTCAAGGGCAACACCTGCATCATGTATCTTGTTGAGATTTTGTATATCCTCGTCGTCTATCCATAGGTTGCCCAGAATCTTTGTTTTGCCTTTTTTCATGTTGATGTTGCCAACATTGATTTCTTTTATATCCAGGCCGCCTTCAATCATTTGGAGTGCTTCTTTCGGTCCTCTTACCAATAAAAGGGCCTTCGTATCGCTTGGATCTTCTTTGATGGTTCGAATGGCCTCCTCTACTCCAAGGATTTGCAGTTCGATGGTTTTCGGCGTTGCCATCTGCAACAGCGTTTTTTGGAATTCATCGTTGGCGGCTTTGTCATCTGCGACAATTATTTTGTTTGCATTTGCGTAGGCAATCCATGCGGTGACAATTTGCCCGTGGATTAATCGTTCGTCGATTCTAAAAACTGTAATGTTCATTTTTGTTCTCTCCTCTTTGATGAAATTTGACGTGATTCTTAATAGCGAGTCTCTACATTCTCCATAAGTACTCAGCATTTTTATGGAAAATATATTCTAATTGATCTTCAGGAATATTTAATTCGAAAAACTTCTCAACTTCAATGTTTACCAGTTTATACGGCCAATCCACTCCGAATGCCACCCGTTCAGGCCCCAGGATTTCAATCGATTTTTTTAACACCTCGGTATTCATTTGGCCTGATGTCTCCACCCAAACGTTTTTCATATCTTTAACTGCTTCGATTGTTGATAATCCAAATTCATAATAACCGGTATGGGTAAAGAGAAAATCAATATTTGGGAATTTCTTCGCGTATTCTGCCCATACATAAGGTGTACTTAGTGGAGCTGTACCTACATGTGTTTGTACATGGACACCGTATTTTGCGATTTCAAAGAGAATATCATTTAAACTAGGTGTATTGTCCGGATAGTAACCGTGTTTCCACGAGTGAAACTTGATGCCGTTCATTTTGTACTCGCCTAAACACTTATGAACTTCCTCTATTGCATCGGGTGCTTTAGGATTAATAAAGCCATAACCTTCAATGATGCCTGGGTATTCCTGCATCGCGTTGTAGATGGTGTCGTTTTGAATCCTAGTGGATGTTCCTGACAGGCTGCTGATCCCAATTTTGCTGATCCCGTATCGGCCTAATTCTTCTACAATATCTGTTGGTGTATTTTCTTCACCTGAACTTGTTTTTCCTAAGTGTGAATGAATGTCATATATTTTCATGATTTGATTTCCTCCTGACTCCGTTTCAGCTATAAATTATTATTGTCATCAAGCACATCCAGGGTGACTTTATACTGATAAACATCTGAACGGTAATACATTTTCACATACTCGATGGGACTTCCGGATGTATCATACGTTACTCGTTCTTTATAAAATATTGGGATGCTGTCTCTCATCTCCAAAATCTTCTTCAGCTTATTATCCGGTGTTTTCGCTTCTAAAATTTCGTCAGCGTATTTAAACCGGACTCCTTTCTTATTCAACGTGTCATATAATGAGGTTTTTTCATTGAACTCTGATGGATCGAGAGTAAACTCATCAGACATTTTGATATACGCCTTATGCAAACCAACAATGGAATCACCGCTTAACCGGATCCGTTCCAAATAATATACTTCATCTCCTTCAAGGATATTTAATGATTGGGCAACCTTGAAATCGGCCTTTATCATATTGAACTCCCGGATAATGGAGCTTGAAATATCGCCATGTTTCGTTATATCTTCACTGAAACTGGTGAGCCGCTTTAAATCATACCTGTGTTTCGGAGTGCAGATGATGGTTCCTTTTCCTTGTGACTTTTTTACAAATCCCTCGTTCTGCAAATCTTGAATGGCTCGTCTGACGGTAATTCTGCTGACTCCGTATAGGTTCTGCAGTTCACTTTCAGACATCAGCATTTCACCGGCAAGCAATTGTTTACTTTCGATTTTTTCCCTGATGTCTTCATAAATCTGAAAGTGCAAGGGCACTTTCGAGTCCTTGTCTATGTTAGGCTTCATAGCATTCACCCACCTAAAAATAATAATCGATATAACGTTATAACAAGTTGCAGTACAATCGATGGCTTAACCATGCCTCAACCGTAATATTTCTTGATCTCTCTTAAAAAAATCTCTCGCCAAGTGGATATAACGTTATAACAAGTTGGAGCAAAATAATAAAGTCTGAACGACTTTTCATTTAGTATAAATATACAAAAACCATGCAAGCGCCTTCACTTGTGTAGTAGGTTGCTTGGTGATAAAACTATAAAACTTTTTAAAGCAGTTGTCAAATAATTTTTTTGTTTAAATTATAGTTCTTTAATGCTATTTAAAGGGGGAGTGATTCCGGTCCATTTTCCTTTTCGTGCAGCTTGATCCCGGTACAATACCGGGATCACTTGTCGCTGCTTCACATTAATGAATGAGAAATATATACAAGCTAAGGCTATTTCTGCGCCAGCTGCTGTTCGGCAAATTCTCGGTACAGGGCATGGGATTGTATCAGTTCCTGATGGGTTCCAATACCCGTGACCTTTCCTTTTTCGATAAAAATGATTTTATCGGCATCCACGATGGTTGATAGCCTGTGGGCGATGACAAAGGTGGTGCGCCCTTCCATCAGGCGGGACAATGCTTCTTGAACGACTCCTTCAGATTGGCTGTCCAAGCTTGCCGTCGCTTCGTCCATCATCAGGATTTTCGGATTCCTTAAGAAGGCGCGTGCGATGGCTATACGCTGCCTTTGCCCTCCTGACAGCTTCACGCCTCGTTCACCGACCTCCGTATCCAGCCCTTTTGAAAAGGCTCTGATGAATTCATCGGCAAAGGCCATTTCCGCGACTTCCCAAAGCCTTTCATCTGTAATGTTTTCCTTGTTTTTTAACCCATAGCACAGGTTTTCCCGAATGGTACCGGCCATCATGGCGCTTTCCTGGGAGACATAGCCAATCTGGCTTCTCCATGATTGCATCGAAAGCTGCTGTATCGGTATATCGCCAATTTTGATTTCTCCGCAGGCCGGTTCATAAAAACGCTCCAACAAGCCGAACATGGTGGTTTTCCCTCCGCCGCTTGGCCCTGCGAAAGCAATCATCTCACCAGGCTGTGCAAGAAAAGAGACATTCTCAAGTACCGGCTCATCCTCCTGGTAAGCGAAAGACACACCGCACACATGGATCGGCATATTTGTAATGTCCATGTGCAGCCCGTCCTGGCCCTCTTCCAGCGGCAATTCCAAAATGTCAATGATACGCTCCGTTGCCCCTTTGGCTTTTTGAAGCTGGGTAAAAAACATTGCGAATGACGTGATAGGAAAAATGATCTGGAACAAATACAGCAGAAAAGCGATCAGTTCCCCTGTCGACATGGTTCCATTCGCCACCCGGATTCCCCCGTACCCAATGATCATGACAATGACGGCCATGATGACTACATACATGAGCGGGGCGATCAATGCGGTGATGCGCGCTTCCTTTAATCCATATGCCAGTAATTTCGCGATTCCGGTAATCCCGCGTTCTTCCTCGTTATGTTCGGCGTTGGATGCTTTCATCAGTCTGATTTCTCCGAGCGTCTGCTGGATATGGCCTGTAAAAACGGCCGTTTCGTCCTGCAGGCCGCGTGAAACCTTTGCCATTCTTCTTCCAAGCGGAATCATGATGCTTACCGTCACGGGAACCGAAATCAGCATAATGAGTGTCATCTTCCAATCCATGATCAGGAGAATGGTCACAGCGCCAATAATAGAAATAACCCCAGTGATAAACTGTGGGAAATGCTCTGAAATCAAACCTTTTACAATCCCCGTATCATTTACAACACGGCTCACCGTTTCACCGCTGGACTCCTTGTCAAAGTGGCTGATCGGCAGCCGGATCAGCTTTTTCCACATCCGCTCCCGAAGCGAGGCGACCACCTTTTGGCCAACATAGCTGAGCAAATAAATGGACAGCCCATTGATTACTGCCTGGACGATAAACGCTGCTCCAATCCCTGCCATCAGGGGAACGCTGATAGCTGACACCGAAAAGCCATCGACCAAATTCTTCGTCAAGATCGGCACCGCCAGCCCTGCCAGGGTCGTCAGGATACTGGCCACCAGCCCGAAAGCCAGTGCGAGCTTTGGTACATTCGCTGATAAAATAAGTGAGAAAAACGGCCTTAAGCCTGCTTGTTGTTTATCCATTGTCTGCCTCCGATCAGATGAAGGTTCCTATCATTCTTTCTATATCAGCAACGTAACAACGCAAACAAGAAGGGCTGTGCCCTCGTCTCGGACAGTTCCCTAAATCAATTCGCACCTCTGCAGTGTCAAATACGTATATGTAGAAACTAAATCCTTGCTGTCTTTCTTCAGTACACTCACAAATAGCTGGCTTCTATCCACATGATTCCAAATGCTGTGAGGCACATGCCGCTCGCAGACAAGGATGATTTCCGCCCTGCTGACTTTCCCCTTCAGTACTTCGAAACTCTCTTCAAAGGGATTGTGAATTTCCGCTGCACACCCGTGGTTTTCCAGCCGGTTTTTATAGTCGTTCAGGAACCTGGAGCCGATCACGAGCACCCTATAGTTGCCGAACCATGCATACTCTCTTTTTTCAGGGGCCTTTTTGATACGAGCTTGGCTTTCACGGGATTCCAAAGAAGAGGTCCAGTCAAAGCTTTCGCTGATAATGACATGCCCGTCATCCTGCAGGAACGCTTTAACCGGGCAGTCCGACACAAATTCCGGCTGACTGGCAATATTCCTGATAGGATGCAATGATGCGGATCCCCCTTGTGTCACATCAACAAACACCCACCGGCCATCCACCTGGGTTAAATATCCCATTCGCTCTCTGTCATCATTGGCTTGTTTACGGATGACATACCGGCCTTCCCTTTTTTTGGCATGATAATTCAGCAAGTTAACACGCCTCATCCATAAATAAAAGAGGTTTTGGCGCCCCCGGTAAAAATGTTTTAAGTTCTTCCTTATGATGAACTGCTCAAAGAGATCCAGCAGTTCCGGGACATACTTATCCGTCATATGGGTTTTCAAATATTTCATGAGGAATTTGGGATTGGTGTACGTGTTCCCTTCAATAATCTTGTATTTGTTCAGCTCTCTTTTAAGCTTCGTGTTCTCTGCCTGAAGGTCTCCATATTCCTGCTGTGCCACCGCATTGAAGTTGTCAAGCTTGTGACGAAGGGTTTTATTTGTTTCCTTAAGCTGTTTCACCTGGTGAGCGAGCTCAATCTGTTTATCACGGCGCTTGCTTGTCTTGGCCTGCTCCTTTTCCAACCGTTCAATCTTTTTTTCCGCTTCATCCGCCTTGGTTTTCTCTTTTTGCATTGATGCAGCCTGTTTGGTTCTTATAGCTTCCAGTTCCTTAACCGATTCAGCAAGCTGATGCTTCAACGCCCAGTTTTCATGCTTTAGAGCTGCCATCTGCTGTTTGCTTTCACGAATCTCCCCATGAAGCTGGTAAATAAGATGTTTATACTCGTCATTCTTTTTCTTGAGACTTCTAACTTCGGTACGAAGCGGATTTCTTTTCTTCACCTCTTCGGAAGGAAGCATGGGCGCTTCATGATTGTTCGACGGCTCCTTCTGCCTTTGCTGGAGCTTGGCTATGAAATTAGTCGCTAACACTTCCCTTTGCTTTTTGCTCATTTCCCTTTGCTCTTTTTGCCTTTTCTGCTGCACATGAAAGTTCATAGCTGCTCCCCTCCCCCAGTAATAACCTCCGTTCACCCTTATAGTAAAATAATACCATTATGAAACTGCCATTCCTAGTTCCAAAGTATCCAGTTGGTTATGAACCAAAAAGAAAGGCAGCCAAGGCCCGGCTTATCCGAACCTTCCGCTGCCTTTGCTTTTTAACGGCCATTATCCAAACTTATCCTTCTGTATAGCCGCCCTGGATTTATGCCTGCTTCTTCTTAATCTGCTCAAACAATTTTTCAACTGTACCTATACCTACACTTTCGTATTTGGCCAAAATGACCAGCTCTTTTGGCAGCTGTCCAACCCGTTCAATTTGATCTTCGTTCAGCTGGCGCAGCAGGTTGGGAATGCCGGTAAACTCCTCAGGAGAGAGGGGAACATTGGCGATCGCTTCGGTCAGGATAATATAATCCGCTTTGAAAAAGAGGAAGAGCTCCCCTGGCCGTTCCAATTCTATTTTTCTTCTTATCTTTTCTTCTTTTACATAGTCTTTTAACTCCACAAAAAAATTCGCCACATTTTTATCCGTGTAGCGTTTGACATATTCGTGCAATCCTTCAAGATTTTGCGGAAGCTCACTCATGATCCTCGCCTGCTGCTCAGCGCCAAGGCGAATAAGGAAACGTTCCGAGTCCATAAATCGCTGCGGAAGCAAAAAAGCGTCCCTCAGGAAATATGGAATCTCCAATTTGTCTTCTTTATAGGTGATTGTACGAATGGGTGTAAAGCCTGGCTCTTCTGAAAGAACGGCTGAGTCCTTAGCTTTGAGAGGTTCCTCTGTGGCAGTTGGACTCTCTTTCGCGGCACCGGCCTGGACAGATGCGAGAAGGAGCTCTTCCATATTCCGGAGCCTCACTTCAAGCTCCGCGATATCATACTTTTCATCACGGGAACTATCTGGATCCTTGTATTCAGGAACGGAAAAATCCACAGGGCCATAAACCTCTACATACCATTTCACTACGGTATACAGGTTTTCCCATGATTGCAGGGATTCCCTGAACCGGAATGCCCTCGTCTGATGGGCTGCCTCGTTTCCAATCATCCGGACAGCATGCAGGGCATCCCTGGCCTCGGGAGTCAAATATCCCTTTTCATTCAACATATCCATGCGATCTTTCAGCGTCACCCGCTCTTCATTCGGCACCCCTTCTATCTGCATCACATGCTGCAGCAGTGTGTCTGCAAACGTCCGCGAATGGGTCAGCATCGTGCGGGGACTGCTGAAAATACTAAACTCCAACTCCCTGGCGACGTGGGCAAGCTCTCTATTGAAAGGTTCCAAGAATTGATAAAAATATGTTTCAGTTTGTGGCAAGGTGATTCCTCCAGGTGTTTATTTTCAGGTAAAATATTCAAATTCTTACTATAACAGAATTTCAACACTCCGGGTGAAACTTCCTGCTAAATATTTGAAATTATTATGGTCAATAATCGACATGGACAAATCGAAAAAGGAATCGCCGGTGGTCCAAACAACAATCCTTTTGTTCAGCTGGTTCCTCATGGTATTCATAGGGGGTTCATTCTTTATTAAGTATAATGACCTTGTGAGATTTTGTTTACTATCAAATCCAATAAGAGGGTGGAAAAAATGTTATCCAGAAAAATAATCTCAGCGTCTATCTCTGGCTCTTTATTTGCCATTTTCTTGGGGTTGATTTTACCCAATCCATTCGGCCAAACCATCCCTTCTATACCAGCCTATTTATTTTTAGCCGTGATATCCGTTCCGGTCTATCTGATGTACAGCTTTCCAGCTATTTTAATATATGGAGTCATTGCTTCTCTCATTAGCGATAAAGCCAGTGAGCTGCTTCTTTCCAAAACAAAGAATGAAAAAGTTCAAATCCTCATTTCGGGCACTCTCCACATCTTATTCGGCCTTATATTATGGCCGTATAGTTTGGGAGCCTCCATCTTGTTTTTTATTACGGATAGGGTCTTGAGAAGAAAAAAAAGGAGTTACACGTGGGGGCAAGCCGCCAAGAGCTTGTTGATTCCTGTGACCGTATGGCTGCTATTTATGGGGATTGTTTGGCTGGAACATCTAATAAACGTTAACTAAAGCACATCAATAAGACTTCCTGCCCCTAAGGTAAGCAAAACAATAAGGACTCCATAAACGAAGTCCTTAATAACCCAATTGCTTCTCTTCATACTCCCTTTTTGCCCTTTTGATATATTGGTACGTAACAAAACTAAGTGCAAGGATGATCAAAATAGAAAAATTAAAATACGGGCCAATTTCAGGCAGTTGAGAAATGGCTTTTGGAACTACATTCATCCCTGCCACCAATAGGCTGATTCCCAGGATGTAAAGAAACTTAACAAATAAGCTGAACTGAAGCAAACCAATCATCCACCATTTTTGTCGCTTCCCCATGCCAATCCCTCCCGATCGCAGGTATATTATCTATTAATACGGATTCTTCAGGTGCAAAGTTTCAGGTTTTTTGTCATAAATACCTTTTAATCCCTAAAAATCTTTTTCAATTTGAAAACTAAAATAGATTCCGATTTTAGCTTACATCGTTAAAAAGTTCCGCTCTTTTCCGCCTCATTTGTGCTTCCAAGCCGAAAACAATCTCCAGCTGCCAAGATTGCCTTACATTTTGTTTCAACGCAGTATAAAACATTCACATGCCTGGATAAGTGTATGTAACCATGTCCATATCTTTGCGGTTTTTTCGGCAATCCACGCTCTTCTGCAGAACGACCGGGCCCGTCCGGTTTGTCCTGGAATTAATGGTCCGAACCTGTATCCGGGATGGCTTCAAACCGCCGGAGATTTCGTCCAGCTTTCCGGCCCACGCACTTTCCGCATATTCCGTCAGATTAAACCGCCAGCTGATCACGTTTGGAATATTGGCCAGTACTTCGTAGCGATCATAGTCTCCATATGCCGACGGCTTCGGCATGTGAAGAGCATGTACGCTGAGGCTTGTCCTCTCATCGTTCAACTCTCTTTTGATGTGATACATCAAGGCAACCCCTCTGGCGTTGAGCGGTGCATCTTTAGTCGGCCCCAAAATCTCCGCGCAAGGGGCAATCGGTTCCCCAGCCTTTACGCTGACGGGCATGATCATGAAAGCGGCCAAAATAAGAGGAATCCATTTTTTCATAAAAAAGCTCCTTCACTTTTTTGCCTATAGGTTGCCATTTCGGAGAAGGAATTATGAATGTATGTAACGTTCTACCCTGATGGCAGTTTCCAAAAAGTGCGGCAAGTGATACCTCCACTTAGTACGGGGAGCGGCGGGAGAACCGCTCCATGTGTGTGAAGGCGGAATCGAAATTAACTTGGATTGTGCGGAGCGGGATCCCAATTGCAAGTCATTTACTATATTTGCACCAGTTAATAGATGAATT
>DATBUB010000032.1:0-10771 GCA_036516555.1 Bacillaceae bacterium | reverse complement strand
ATCCTGATTATAAAATTGTGTAGACTGCCTTTGAAGATTCGCCCCTGTATAAGCCAATTTGATCAAAAGGTCATCCACATCAACACCGAATGCCTGTGTTATTAGCATGCCATGCCTGTTCAGGATAGTGGACAATAAATTCCCAGTGCCAACTGCAGGGTCTAAAATAGACAGTTTTGTTTCACCGGTGAAAAACTTTCCGATCAAATAGCTGGCCATATAGCCGATTGTGTCCGGTGTCATTTGGTGATTGGGCTGTACATGCCCTTTCATGCCTTTCAGAATGGCCAATTGGTATGCCTTTCTAATATCTTCCGCATCCATGGCCCCAAGGGAAACAGTCTCATACTTCTTCTGAAGACGTTTTTTCGTCAGTTCGTTGAGCTCGTCCTGCAATATATCTTGATGGAACAGGTTTTCTCCTGTTTCCGCCAAGGCTTCCAAATAAGTGCATGCCAGTTCATCCTGCAATACGGCAGCTGTTTCGTCAAAAACAGTAAATAGCTTTTCCATAGGTGTTGCTTTCACTCAAAAAACCTCCATTACGACTTTCCGTATCCCTATTTTAGCTTTGCCATCCCCGTCAAACAAGAGATAAGGCATATTCGATACTTTCCTAAATGAAAAAGCCCCGGTAAACCGGGGCTTCTGGTTATTTTGCCTGTCTGGCCGCTTCAAGGGCTGCGTCATAATCAGGATGATTTGTTCCCTCGCTCACATATTCGACATATGTCACTTCATCGTTGCTGTCTATGACGAACACGCTGCGTGCAAGAAGCCGGAGTTCGGGCATGATGACACCATATGCATTTCCGAAAGAAAGATCACGATGGTCCGAATATATTTTGGCGTCATCCAATCCGTTTTCAGCAGCCCATCGTTTCTGGGCGAACGGCAGGTCGGCTGATATGGTCAGCACGGTCACATTCCCCAGTTTGGCCAATTCTTCATTAAAACGCTTTGTCTGCGCTGCACAAACACCTGTATCAACAGATGGAACAACGCTGATCAGTCTTACTGCCCCTTTGAAGTCATTCAATGATACTTCAGAGAGATCATTGGCAAGTACAGTGAAGCCGGGTGCCTTGTCTCCCGCCTTAACCTCATTCCCCGAAAGAGATACGGGATTTCCTTTAAACGTGATTGACGCCATTCAATATTCCTCCTTTAGTGGATATGTATATATCATTAGGGATTATTCCCATAATCGCAAGCCCAGAAACTCGGGCAGGCCATCACTCATTCACCATTTTTCGAGAAAATAGCCCGCAGGGGGCGGGCCATTTGCAGTCAAATATCAAAATCAATCTTCTTTTTACTTTCGGAATCGCTCTTGTCTTCATCGGATTGCTTGGTGTCATTGCAATTATTCTCACTATTCCCTTTTGAATCATTTTCGCCATTGGAGTTCTTCTTTTTTTGGGCGGGTTTGTCTTTATTGTTTTGGCCGTTCTCCTTCCCGGATTGTGTTGGGCCATTTTGCAATAGACTCTGGATTTTTTCAACGGCTGCCGGAGCAAGATCAATCATTTTCTCTAATATCTGAGTGTTTTGCTGAAGATGGAGCATGTTTACACCATGCGAATTCACCACGAGGAAAGCGATGGGTGTAATGGATACGCCGCCGCCGCTCCCGCCTCCGAAAGGCAGGCTGCTCCCCCCTTCTCCTCCATCCGATCCTCCAGAACTTCCGCCGCCGCTTCCTGAAGAAAACTCGCTACCTCCCATGGCAAAACCAAAGCCGACCTTTGATACCGTCAAAATCACGCCTCCATCCGGAGTTTCAACTGGATCTCCAATGATGGTGTTCACGTCGATCATCTCTTTCAAATTTTCCATGGCTGTTGCCATCAGGCTTTTGATGGGGTGCTCCTTCATTTTCCATCCTCCAATGTATCCATGTATTTTTCAATCGTTTCCACTCTTTATATAATTGATATCCTGTGAAAATAGCTTTTCCTGCACGAAACGTTGCCATACATGAAATGAATGTTTGAGCACATAGCCTTTGATAGATCGGGATGACTGACAGCTGAGGTTTTTCCTTCATCATCTTTTTGCTTGCAAGAAAGGCTCCTGCAATCCCTTTCAATGACCACGCTGCTCCTGCCGCCACTCCTGTTGCAGCCGCATCGCCAAGACCTATTCTCGTTTCCCAAGTCAATGACCTTATTTTTATGGTGGATAAACATTTTTCTGATATTCTGGCCAATTTATCCTTATCCTGTATGAAGGTCCGCCACATTGCTTTCCAGTCCTCGGTTCCCATGGAATCATTATCACGAATTGAAGCAGCAGTTGCCTGTCCTGCTTTGCTATCGTGTATGAAATGCTTCTCTTTATGAATGCGCATCAGCCCTCGAAACATGTTCATTTGAACTTTAATCTTGCTGTTTCCGGCTGAGAGGTGCACATCCATCATGACCGTCACGTTCGTCAATAGAAGAAAAACAGCCGCACAAAATAATGCCAATAGCAAAAATCCAACAACAATGACAAATTTCATAATATCCCCCCGGCTCTCCATTATGTCCCTCGCCCAAAAAAATAAACCCGCCTATGAATAGGCAGGTTTAAGCGGCTTAACATGTTCATGGATAACGGCTGTTTCCGCAAAAATATCATGAAGCCCTTGTTTTTTCGGCATAAAGGCTACGATGATGTACAGCAAATTGATGGTTGCCGAAATGTAGCGTCCAATCCCTTCCCGGAACAATACGGTTCCCCATGACAACGGTTTTCCGCCGAGAGGGATGACTTTCAGACCAAAAGCCATTTTGCCGAGCGTCTGGCTGAAATATTTTGTCATCAGGATAAAATAGGCATAAAAGACAAGGCCCGTCAAAATATCAATGGCGCTGAAAATGCCTGACCCCGCAAGAGGCAGGTCGAATGCCCTGAAGACCGGTTTGATCAATATTCCGTTGATGCCCGCTATGACCAAAAGATCTAGGAGATAAGCCCAAAAACGCATCCAGAAACCGGCAAAGTGGAAAACCGGTGCTGGAGATGGGGATGGGCCTGGAGCTGCTTCCGCTCCTTCCTCAAGTACGGGTTCCGAATCCTTATTGATGCTCTCTTCATCCAAGGGGCTATCCGCATGGGGTTCCAGCTGTTTGTCATCATTCATATCCATTGCCCCCTCATTCAGAATATAGATACATCAATCTTGGAGAATTGGGTCTGGAGAGGATGTTGACGATACCGGACATTTCCCCTGTTTTCCCCATGATTTTTTGTGCTGCTACGCCAAACAGGGAACCGAACCCTGTTCCGGCAGAATAACGGATCACTTCTGCATCCTCAAGTTTATGATCTTTCTTTAACTGCGCAATCACATCTTCCTGATAGCCAAAAGCGTCTATCAAATTCAGTTCCTTTGCTTGTCGTCCGTCGTAAATGCGTCCGTCAGCAAGCTTTCTCACTTCCCCTTCGGACATGCCTCTGCCTTCTGCAATCACCCTGACAAACTCATTATAGGAGTTATCCAGCATCGATTGTAAAATATCGCGCTCCTCTGGCGTCATTTCACGGTTTGGGCTCATGATGTCTTTATATGGGCCGCTTTTGATTGTAACAAAATCAACCCCGAATTTATCCGCCAGTTCACTGTAATTGACTCCTTGCATAATGACTCCAAGGGATCCGGTCATTGTTTCAGGACTGGCAAAAATTTTGTCGGCAGGAGCGGATATGTAATAGCCGCCGGAAGCTGCCATGGAACCCATGGATACATAAATCGGTTTCTTTGTTTCCTTCTTGATTTCTACAAGTTTATGATGAATTTCAGCCGACTCATTAGTTCCTCCGCCAGGTGAATTGACTCTGAGAACGATGGCCTTAACTGTTTTATCATCTTTTACTTGGTTTAGCTTTTTCATGAAATCCCTGTGCATATAGCCTTCTGAGAAAAGCGGGACAGTTTCCCCCGTATCCTGAATGACCCCGTCTACTTCCAAAACCGCAATCCTCTTGTCGATATCCCCCGGCTCAAGCACTTCTTCCATAAAAGTGGAATCTGTCGCAAAACTTTCTTCTAACACGCTGGAAAAATCCGAAAAAAACATGGCGCTTGCCAGGTTTATGAAGGTGGAGACGAAAAAGACCCCAGCTGCAATTCCCAGTGCTGCCCACCGTTTCCCTGTCATGTAAGTTCCTCCCTCTTTCATTTCCTTTCTGTTTTACATACGAACCATCTTTTGAAAAGTTTCAAGTTCATGTTAAACTTGTTGGCACAAACATTATTGTAGCAAATTACGGGAAAATAAAATAACAATAACCAATATGGGAGGAGCTTACCATGGCTGAGAGAAAAAACATTTACTTTTTTCATAAACCTGAAAAGGCAATGATTGAAAAGGTGGCAGATCTGCAGGAATTGGCTGAACGTTACGGTTTTCAAATCGTCAAAGACCATCAAAAAGCCAACATTATAGCGAGTCTCGGGGGAGACGGCATGTTTCTGCAGGCAGTGAGGAAAACCGGCTTTCGGGAGGACTGCCTGTACGTTGGCATTGCTTCCGGTACGGTTCACGGACTCTATTGTGACTTCCATATTGATAACCTGCATGAAATGATTGATGCAATGACAAGGGAAGAAATAGAGGTGAGACGCTATCCTGTAATTAAGACAGATATCGATCAGGATAGCTCTTTCTATTGCCTGAATGAATTCAGCATCCGCTCGGGAATAGTCAAAACCCTCGTCATCGATGTATTCATAGATGGACTTCATTTTGAAACATTCCGCGGGGACGGCCTGGTCATTTCGACGCCTACCGGCAGCACCGCATATAATAAATCAGTCAACGGTTCGGTGGTCGATCCCCTGCTCCCCTGCATGCAGGTAAGCGAGCTCGCCTCGCTGAACAACAACCGTTACCGGACCCTTGGTTCTTCCTTTATTTTAAGCGGTGAGAGAAAGCTGACCCTGAAGGTCGTCGAGGACGGAAATGATTACCCCATCATGGGTATGGACAATGAAGCGCTGAGTATCCAGCATGTCGACAAGATTGAAATCCATCTGAGCGAAAAGCGCGTTAAAACGGTCAAGCTGAAAAATAACTCATTTTGGGAAAAAGTAAAAAGGACGTTTCTATAATTCAGTAAAAAAAGCAAAGAGGGTGTTCCGGCAACGTTCCGGAACACCCTTCTTCATTATTGTGCCATACGCCCGCGAGGCTTTCTTCCCTTAAATTTGGACCATTTGACGGAGGATAGGGTCAAAATGGCCAAGGCAGACCAAATGAAGGAGAATGCAACAAACTTCCCTGTACCGAAAGGCTCACCATACATCAGGACACCGATCAAAAGCGTCATTGTCGGTGTTAAGTATTGCATGAATCCAATTATGTATAGCGGCACTTTTTGAACGCCCTTTGCAAAATAGAGCAGCGGAATGGCTGTAATGGCTCCAGACGCTATAAGCAAGAGGTCTGTTGAAAGGGAAGCAGTAAACAATGCAAGCTTTTCCTGTTTAAACAAAAATAACATGTAAATAAAAGAAACAGGCATAATGATCATGGTTTCCAATGTTAAGCCAATGGCAGAATCCACCTGGACCAGTTTTTTCACCAAACCATAAAATCCAAAGGTAATGGCAACGCCGAAGGCAATCCACGGAAATTGTCCGTAGGAAAGCGTCATGATCAGGACACCGATCATGGCAAGCATAAAGGCTCCAATCTGAACCCGTGTCAATTTTTCCTTTATGAAAATGACCCCAAGCAGAATGCTTACCAGAGGGTTGATATAATAGCCAAGTGAAGCTTCCACTATCTTGTTGGAATTGACGGCCCAAATGTAAATAAACCAGTTGCAGCTGACAAGCAGAGAGGCTGCTGTAAGGGCAGCGAACGTTTTTGGATGGTGTTTCATAAACACTAGGCTTTCCAAAAAGCGATTCCATTTCCTTCCTGCAAGAAGCACGAGCAGCATAAACCAGAACGACCAAAAGATTCGATTCGCGAGAATCTCGCTCGCTGCCACATGTTCAATCTGCTTCCAGTATATCGTCAGGATTCCCCATAAAATATAGGCGATCCCTGCGTATAGGATGCCTTCTTTTTCCCCTTGTTTCATATTCATTTCCCCTACTATTTTGATTTACGAAATAAGCCCATTATAAAGGAAATATATGAAGGAAGCCATACTATTTTTCTGGTTATTTCATGAGGAGTATACGATCTTTCCTCCAATGACGGTCATAGCAGCGGATGCTGCCGGTATTTCATGTTCATCGATTTCAAATAAATCCCGGTCCAAAACAGTAAAATCGGCGGCGAAACCAGGCTGGATCACTCCCCTGTCCCGCCCATGGCCTGAAATGGCTGCACTCCCCTTTGTAAAGAGGGATAAAGATTCATATACAGTAAGCCTCTGTTCGGGTATATAAACCCTTTTAGACGGGTCGGCTGGGTTGCTTCTTGTCACCGCAGCATGGATACCGAGAAGCGGATCCGCCGGCTCGATGGGAGCATCTGATCCGCCGGCGCACAATATTCCGCTGGAGAGAAGGGTTTTCCAAGCATATAAGTAATCCGTTCTATCCTTCCCCACACGTTCCATTACCCAAGGGAAATCCGATGCAGTAAATCTGGGCTGAATATCAACGGCCACCGGCATCAGCTTTGCACGATCGATCAAGTCTTTCCGCAAAATTTGCCCGTGTATCAGCCTGTCCTTCGTTTGCCGAGGAGGAGGAAATTCCCCCAGCAAATCCAGCATAAGCTCAAAAGCCTTATCGCCTATGACATGGGCGGCAACTGGGAGGCCGTACTCCCTGGCTTGTTTTACAAGTCTGCATAAGCTTTCCTCTGAATGGACTGCCATACCTGAATTGCCAGGGTCATCTTTATAAGGATGGCTCAAGAGTGCCGTTCTCCCGCCCAGTGCCCCATCTACAAAAATCTTCATAGCCCCGAACTCGATGCTTCCGAGTTTGGACAAATATCCATGGCCGCCTTCTCTCCATTCTTCCGCCACTTTATGGTGAACAAGCAGATGAGCCCGGAATGGCAGGCCTTTTTTATTCAGTATGTTATCAAAGGACTGGATGGTTCGCCTGTAGCTGCCGTAATAGCTGAGATCTTCCGTATGGGCTCCAGTCAGGCCCAGTTTCCAGCAGTCGCGGATTCCTGCTTCAAGAGCGCTTTCCACATATTGATCTGTTATTCCTGGCAACACGGAAACAATAAGGTTTTGCGCTTCGTCCTTCAGGATGCCCGTCAGCGTTCCATCAGGATATCGGTCAATAACCCCTCCGGGGGGATTCGGGGTGCCGGCTTCAATTCCCGCTATGTTCATGGCATTGGAATTGACTGCCATAGCATGGCGGCATGTCCTTTTCAGCAAGACGGGATGATCGGGGGCTATATCGTCAAGCTCTTTCAGCGTAAGGACTGTTTTGTCACCCCATCCATTTTCATCCCAACCTTCTCCTATGATCCATTCCCCCGGTGGAAGAAGTTCAGCCTGGCCTGCAACAGCCCGGAGCACTTCCCTTCTTGACCGCATACCAGAAAGATTGAGACGAAGAAAGGTTTCCCCGTGGCCTATTAAGTGCATATGGCTGTCAACAAAACCGGGGAACATGGTCCTGCCTTCCAGATCGATTTCCGCCTGTATCGAATAGCCGTACTTTTTTCTCAACTCTGTGAGAGCGCCGCAGTCCACGATCTTCTCTCCTTGTGTGATTACGGCCTCCACGCATTCCCCTTCCCGCCTCATTGTATAAATGGTGCCGTTAAACCAAAGTGAATACATCTGCGATCCCCCTAAAAAATAAGTGCAGACTGCCATGCAGCCTGCCGGTTGGTAACACTATCGTTTGCTTGCTTCCTGCTGCCTCAATTCAATCCGGCGAATTTTGCCTGAAGTTGTTTTGGGCAGCTCCTGTATGAATTCAATCTTTCTCGGATATTTATATGGTGCCGTCATTTGTTTGACATGCTCCTGGAGTTCGGCCGCCAATTCCTGGGATCCTTCACTGCCGTCTTTCAATACAATGAATGCTTTTACGACACTTCCCCGTATTTCGTCTGGGCTGCCGACAACGGCACATTCCTGAACTGCAGGATGTTTTACCAGCGCATCCTCCACTTCAAACGGGCCGATGGTATAGCCGGAACTGATGATGATATCATCCCCGCGTCCTTCGAACCAAAAATATCCCTCTTCATCCATCTTTGCTTTGTCGCCAGTTATATAATGATTTCCCCGAAACTGCATCGAAGTTCTTTCAGGGTCTTTGTAATATTTTTGGAACAACGCGGGGGTATCTACATGCACAGCGATATCTCCAACTTCTCCCACTTTGCAGGGCTCCCCTTTTTCATTGATGATTTCCACCTTGTTTCCAGGTGTCGGCTTACCCATCGAACCCGGTTTCAGCTTCATTCCCTTCGTGATTCCCACGAGCAGTGTATTTTCGGTCTGCCCATATCCGTCCCGCACATCAATCTGAAAATGCCGCTTAAACGTATCGATGACCTCTCTGTTCAATGGTTCTCCTGCCGATACGGCACTCCTGAGATGGCCCAGATCAAATTCCTCCAGATTATCCGCTTTTGCCATGATGCGATACTCAGTCGGGGTGCAGCACAATACATTGACTTTATACTTTTCCAGAAGAGAAAGGTACTTCTGGGGATCGAATTTTCCGTTATACACAAATCCGGTGGCTCCGCTTCCAAGGACGGAAAGGAAAGGGCTCCATATCCACTTTTGCCATCCGGGTCCCGCTGTAGCCCAGACTACATCTTTTTGCTCAATGCACAGCCAGTTTGGAGCAGCCGTTCTCAAATGGGCGTATCCCCATCCATGTGTATGTACGACTCCTTTTGGATTGCCGGTTGTGCCTGAAGTATAGGATAAAAAGGCGGTATCCCCACTTGCAGTATCAGCCACTTCCAATTGGTCAGGAGCATTCTCCATCATTTGGCCAAGGGATTGCCAGCCATCCGTGTCCTTACCGACTGTGAATTTCTTCAGACTGTCCAGCTTTTCAATGCCTTCAAACTGCCCGGTATACGGGTCGTGGCATACCACAGCCTTTACATCTCCATGCTGAATCCGGTATTGCAGGTCTTTTGTTTTGAGCATCTCAGAGCTGGGCAATACAACCAGGCCAGCTTTTAAAGCAGCAATATATACTTCATAGGCTTCTATCAGCCGCGGAATCATGACTAAAACAGCATCACCCTTTTGGAGACCCGCCTGAAGGAGGATATTCCCAATTCTGTTTGCGTTTTTTATGAGTCTGCTGTATGTAATCTGCTTGGTTTCACCTCGGTCATTTTCCCACAGGATGGCGGTCTTGTCCATGCCGCCCGCAAATTTCTCCATCTCCTGAATGACGTTGTACCGGTCAGGCGCCAGCAAATCTTCCCGTTTCATCTTATCTCCTCCTCATGCATAAATGTATCCTCATTATACAAAATGATGGGAAGATTTTAAATTTTTTCACCTCTCCAAAAACAAAAAGGAGCGGGATTGCTTCCCGCCCCTAGTTCAAATCCAACAATATGAAAATGTTATCTTACTTGTCCGCCCAATTGCTGTTCAGCCATTTGGACAAGGCGTTTTGTAATCTCTCCACCGACAGAACCGTTTGAACGGGAAGTCGTGTCGGCACCCAATTGGACACCAAATTCTTGAGCGATTTCAATTTTCATTTGGTCAAGGGCATTTTGTGCACCTGAGACCAGAAGCTGGTTGTTGTTTGGCATGTGTTTTCACCTCCTTGTAAGGATAGATTGCTCAAAAACACATGCCGCCATTCTGGTAAATGTTCCTCTCTATTGCGTTACTTTCTGGATTGTTTCTATCAATTAGAACAAATCGGTTTCCGTTTCATTTTCGCGTTTCTTCCTGCTGCTCACAATGATCGTCTCTGTTCCCTGAACCGCTTCACTCAAAAGAGGTTCCCAGTCTACTTTAGATTCAAAATGGCGTACCTTGTCTTTTTTCGGCCTTGTTTTCGGAGCCGGAGGAGTGAAGATGGTGCAGCAATCCTCGTAAGGCCTGTTCGAGATGGCCAATGTATCTATTTGTTCGGCAATCTCAATGATATCCAGTTTATCCATCGAGACAAGGGGCCTTATAATGGGTGTGCTGGTCACATCATTGATGGCGTACATGCTGTCCATCGTCTGGCTCGCCACCTGGCCAAGGCTTTCACCTGTGACAATGGCCAGAGCCTCGCGCTTTTCCCTTAATGCATCCGTAATACGAAGCATCATCCGCCTTGTGGACGTCATGGTGTAGCCTTCTGGGATATGCTTATGGACCGTTTCCTGCACCTTGGTAAACGGTACGATGTGAACTTTTACACTGCCGCAATATTGGGAGAGTTTCATCGCCAAATCCAATACTTTCTGTTTCGCCCTTTCACTTGTAAAGGGAGGACTGTGGAAGTGCACAGCTTCCAGCTCCACTCCCCTCTTCATGGTCAGATACCCCGCGACCGGACTGTCGATTCCGCCGGAAAGCATCAGCATCGCTTTCCCGGAAGATCCTGCAGGGAACCCTCCCGCCCCATGGATAACTTCTCCTGAAATATAAGCGGCATCTTGCCTTATTTCTACAATGAGGTTAATATCAGGGCGTTTGACATCAACCTTAATATTTTCCGTATGGATCAATATATGTGCTCCGACAGCATGATTCAATCCATTTGTGTCATATTCAAACGTTTTATCCGCTCTTCTGGCTGAAACTTTGAAAGTGCCGCCCGGTTTATGTGTCTTTTGAATGATATGGAGGGCTGCCT
>DATBUB010000031.1:0-2741 GCA_036516555.1 Bacillaceae bacterium | reverse complement strand
TTGCACCGATTCCTGATTATTTGCACCAAACTGAATTCAAATTGCACCGTTTCTGGATATATTGCACCGCTCCCAAACCAATTGCACCCCTCCCAAAGTAATTGCACCACATCACATAAGAGGGCACCGCTCCTAAGTGATCTGATAAATGAATTACTCATAGAACATCAACAATTTAACCATCCGCCCCCGACACAATCAGAAGAACAACAAAAAAGGCTGACACTCCCGTCAGCCTGTTAAACGTTTTTTCGTATGTACATACGTTACGGCAAGCGCCAGGACCAGAACGAGCCCTTTGACAATGTCGAAGGCGTAGTAGGGAAGGTTCAAGATTGTCAGGCCATTCAATAAAATGCCGATGACTGCGGCGCCGAAAAAGGTTCCGATGGCATTCGGTTTTCCGGCTCCCAATACAGAGAAGCCGACAAACACGGCTGCCACCGCTTCCATCAAAAGCGGAGCGCCGGCATCTATCTGTCCTGAGCCGACCCGCGCAGTGAATAAAACTCCTGCCATCGATGCAAAAATCCCTGAAACGATATAAGCGGCACATTTGACTTTGCGCACATTGACGCCGGAAAGGGTGGCTGCTTCTGCATTTCCGCCGGTCATGTATAGAATCCGGCCCCATCTCGTATGGTTGAGCACAAGATAGGAAACCAGAACAAGCACCAGCATGATCCAAACCGGAACCGGAAGCCCGAGCATTTTACCCTGCCCAATCCACAGAAAAGCTTGGGACAGCTCACCTGGAGCCGTTCCACCTGAAGTAAGCGGCATATGATTGTAGACCGAGTAACCTTCCGTATAGGTCCGGTGCAGGCCCCCGATGATATACATCGCACTCAGAGTGGCGAGTAAATCCGGAATTCCAATCACTACGATCAGGAAGGAATTGAATAATCCAACCAAAACACCGATCAGGATCGGCAATATCAGAACGAGCCAGAGCGGCATATCGTACCAGACCATAAGGGAAGCGGTAACGACAGTGGACAGTGACATGGCCGACCCGACAGATAAGTCAAAGCCGTCCACGACAAGGGTGAATGTCACACCAAGAGCAAGGAGCGTAACGATCGAAATGGAGCGAAGTATATCTGAAAAGTTTCCGTATGTGAAAAAGGCCTCGCTGACCAGGCTGAAATAAAGAATGATGGAGATCAGTAGTGCAATGGCCCCGTATTTAAATAGAAATTGAATGCTTCTGTCTTTCATGACTTTCTTCCTTTCCGCCGCTTGCATACAACAAAATCTTTTCCTGCGTCGCTTCTTCACGTGGGAATTCCTTCACGATTTTTCCGTCGTACATGACCAGAATCCGATCCGAAATCCCGAGGATTTCGTGGATTTCACTTGAGAAATAGAGGACGCCTTTGCCCTGATCGGAAAGCTGCCGGATTAGCCTGAAGATATCGACCTTGGCGCCTATGTCCACGCCCTTAGTAGGCTCATCAAACAAATAAATATCCGAATCCCGGGACATCCATTTCCCGATCGCCACCTTTTGCTGGTTTCCGCCGCTCAAGTGCACGAGAGGGGTTTCGGTGCTTCCGGTTTTGATTTGAAGAGTGCCGATGATCTCCTCCGCAAATGCCCTCTCGGAAGCCTTATTCATGAAGAAGCCTTTTGAAAACTTCCGCAGATTTGGAAAGCTTGCATTTGCACGCAGCGATTCATGGACAAAGAGACCTTCCTTGCGCCGTTCTTCAGGAACCAGAACCAACCCTGTCCTGATGGCATCCAATGGGTGCTTCAGCTTCAAGGATTTGCCGGACAGCCGGACACTTCCTGTTTTCAAGCGTGACATGCCGAACAAGGCCTTTGCCAGCTCTGTTTTCCCGGCCCCGACAAGCCCGCAAACACCCACGATTTCACCGGAGGAAACGGCCAGATTCACATCTTGCAGTTTCTCCGTATCCGAAAGCTGTTCAACCCTAAGCAGAGTTGAACCGACTTTTCGCTCATGTTTCTCCAGTTCATGGGAAAAAGCTTTGCCCAGCATCGCTTCCACCACTTGTTCCTGCGATGTGTCAGAAATATTGAATGTCTCGACGGAGGTGCCTTCCCTCATGACTGTGATCCGGTCGCACAGATCGAACACTTCCGGCAGCCGATGGGAAATAAAGATGCAGCCTACACCTTCTGATTTCAGCTTCCGGATGACGGAAAAAAGACGCTCCGTTTCGTGGACGGACAGGGGAGCGGTCGGTTCATCAAAGATAATCAATTTTGCGGAATGTACAAGAGCCCGGGCGAGCAGGACAAGCTGCTTCTCCGCCAGCGATAGGGAAGAAGCGCGGGCATTCACCGGTAGGTGTTCAGCCTGCAGTTTGCAAAGCGCCGCCCGTGCCCTTTCATTCAGCTTTTTCTTTGAGACAAAAATCTGGCGGCCGGAGGAAAACGTATCGAGCAAGATGTTTTCCGCAACCGTCAGTTCGGGGACAAGAGCCGTATCCACTTCTTGGTATACACAGTAAATGCCCGCTTCCTTTGCGGCTTTCGGAGAGCGGAAACGGAGGCTTTTTCCCTCGAGAAAAAGCTCTCCGCCGTCATGCTCATACACACCCGAAAGAACTTTCATCAGCGTGCTTTTGCCAGCGCCGTTTGCACCAAGAAGGGCGTGGATTTCACCTTTTTTCAACTCGAAATCAGCTTGTCCCAAGGCCTGTACTTTTCCAAAAAATTTCTGAATGCGGTGCATGGCAAGCAGCATGATGGTTTCCTCCTGTATTCCG
>DATBUB010000030.1:0-2369 GCA_036516555.1 Bacillaceae bacterium | reverse complement strand
AAGGCGGTGTGCCTTCAATATACGTATAATGACCCTTCGCGCCAAAGCTTTCACAAATAGAGACGGTCAGCTGTTCGGTCCTTTTTTTCATCAATTCCGCAGCCTCGAATGTGAGCGCGCGGATTGTTCCCTGCAATCTTGCCTCATGAGGGATGACGTTATAGGAATTGCCCGCCTGGACACCGCCGAATGAAATGACGCCTGCCTGAAGCGGATGGAGACTCCTGCTTACAATCGACTGGAATGCCTGGATAAGGTGGGTCGAGATGTAGATGGGGTCAACGGCATCCTGCGGCTGGCCCCCGTGTCCGCCAACGCCTTCGATCAGGATGTCGAAATCATCGCTCGAGGCCATCGCGAAGCCTGTGGCGAATCCGATTTTTCCGATGGGCAGATTGGCCATCAGATGGACCCCGTAGACGGCATCCACGCCGTTGAGGATGCCTTCTTTGACAAGCTGTTGTGCGCCGCTCGGCGATGCCTCCTCCGAGCTTTGAAAAATAAACACGATATTGTTTTTCACCAAATGGCGGTTTTGGCTCATCCATTTGGCGACCCCAAGAAGGATGGCGGTATGCCCGTCATGTCCGCAGCCGTGGAAGACGCCCGGCATCTTGGATGCGTATGGCTTCTCCCCCTCTTCCATCATCGGCAGGGCGTCCATGTCGGCACGGAGGGCGATTGTTTTAGTGCCTTCTGTCCCCTCGAGCCAGCCGATTACGTTTGGAGCGGAAAAGCCGTCTTTCAGCGGAATGCCGAATTCAGCGAGCTGCTTTTTCACATAGGCTGCGGTTTCGTATTCCTGTCCCGATAATTCAGGATTCATATGAAAATGCCTGCGCTGTTCGATGGTCCAGGCTTTTAATTGTGCGTCAACGTTTTTTGTCTGTAGCATGGTGTAATCCTCCAGTTTTGACTCGTTAAAATGGTCCGTATTGAATCGCCTGTGCGATGAGCAAGAAGACGACGGATAAAACAACTTCGATCAGGACGAAAGGCAGTACCCATTTCAGCCATTTCGTATAAGGGATGCCTGCCATGGCGAGGCCGGCAATCAGCACGCCTGCGGTCGGGAAAATGGAATTGGTGATTCCGTCTCCCAGCTGGAACGCCAGCACGGATGTCTGCCTTGTCACTCCGACAAGGTCTGCCAGCGGAGCCATGATCGGCATGGTGAGTGCCGCCTGTCCGCTTCCGGATGGAACAAGGAAGTTCAGGAACAGCTGGACGAAGAACATTCCGACTGCATTGAAGGAAGGTGCAAGCTGGTTCAGCGCCGATGAGGCATAGAACAGAATGGAGTCCATCAGCTTTCCGTCCTGGAATACAACGAGGATCCCTTGGGCAAAGCCAATGATCAGCGCTCCACCGATGATTTCCTTCGCTCCATCCATAAAATTGTCGGCGATTTCGCCTGCCTTGAGTTTGCCGATGATTCCGATGAGAATGCCGAACATGAGGAAAAGTCCTGCAATTTCCGTGATATACCAGCCGAACTTCAGCACTCCTATGATCAATGTCACGAAGTTCATCAAGAAAACGATCAGTACCCATTTATGTCTGGCCGTCAGCTTGGCTTCTGCTTCCTTCAGCGGCTTTTTGGCTGCCTTAAAATCTCCCATATAGCGGAGTTCCGGATTGTTTTTGATTTTTTTTGCATAACGGTAGACGTACAAAACCGCAGCCAGATAGAAAGTGGCCAGTACGATGATTCGGAAGCCGAGGCCCGAGAAGGTCGGCAGCTCGGCAATGCTTTGTGCCACGCCCACGTTGAATGGATTCAGCACGGCGCTCATGAAGCCGATATTGGCTCCCAGCGAGACAATGGCAAATCCGACGATGGCGTCAAACCCAAGCGCTACGGCGAGCGGAGTGATGATCGCGATGTACACGATGGTTTCTTCGGACATCCCCATGAGCGTGCCGCCGACGGCAAAGAACAGCATGAGGACCGGAATCAGGAGCAGTTCCTTATTGGCCAGCTTCCTGGTGATGGTGACAATCAGTGCGTCCAGGGCACCTGTTGCTTTTAATATACCAAAAGATCCGCCGACGATGATCACGAAAAAGATAATTCCGGCACCGTTGACCATCCCGGTGTGGATGCTGGTGAAAATATGAAAGAACCCGACTGGGGATGATTCCGTGAATTGGAAGGAATCCGGGTTGACGACCGTACGTCCGCCCACTTCCACCCTGTCATATTCCCCCGCCGGTACAAGGTACGTCAATATGGCGGAAATGACAATGACAAAGAAAATGAGGACGAAAGCGTTGATGCTTCTCGCCTTTGAGGCTTTTTCATCTTTCTGTGGCTTGTAATCGGTGTGCAGCGTGTTTTGCGGATTCATGGGTGATAGCTCCTTAAT
>DATBUB010000029.1:0-14375 GCA_036516555.1 Bacillaceae bacterium | reverse complement strand
GGATTTACATTTTCAACAATGGCTATTGCTTCTAATTGCCCTTGTTCATTTAACAATTTTCTACACTTACTGAATTCAGTTTTATCTAATTCGAATATCATTTATATCCCCCTTCACATTTACAGGTTACATTAAACATTTAATTTATCCCATAAAATCCCAACCCCCCTTATCGACTTATTTTGATATTAAGACAAAAATAACCTCTATAAAATACTAAATCTTTTATTTACAATATAGCCCGTTTGCCGAATATCAGCCTTTCCTATTCACGTATTTATTCAATGCTGCCTGCCAATACGCCATCACATCAAGGGCACCCTTTGCCACCTCTTCCGAATCCTTATCAATATGAAAAAAACGCCCTCTTCAGCGTCGCCCAACTGCAACTCCTTATGATTTCTTTCAGCAAAGCACCTTAGGGAAATCACCCGTTCGTAAGCCAATGTCTTGTCATTGATTTTAACATAAATTTCCCAGCATAAATTAGATAGGTTTTTCATTGATCGTGAACTAATGACTTAAGAGCGTATACCACAATAGAATGCGTTTGAGAGAGGAACTTCTGATACAACAGTGATTTTGGGCAAAGTACAGCTATTACCCTCTTCATAATAATTCCCTTGGTATACTTTCCCCACATCTCTTTCCGCTTCCTTGACTGCAATTACTGAAAGGTCCTAGCAGGATTATTGCAACAACCACCTGCTCAAAACAGAGTTTCGTTATGGAAAACGCAATGACAGCGCTTTCACAAAATATTGTGAATATTCTTATGTTCAACATCATACAAACATGTTATAATGTACAAATATTTAAAAAAGTAGCGAGGAAGTGAGTGACTGCCATGAATGAAACAAAAGAAAGAACAAAGTCCGTGAATGTGGAAGACATTTTGATAGCATATCAGAACCTGAAAGACGTGGTAGCACATACTCCTTTGCAAATGAACGAGCGTTTGTCAGAGAAGTATGGCTGCCATGTGTATGTAAAACGGGAGGATTTGCAGCACGTGCGCTCTTTCAAGCTGCGCGGCGCTTACTATAAAATTAAAAATATTGAAACGGAAGCAAGGGAAAAAGGCATCGTCTGCGCCAGTGCCGGGAACCATGCGCAAGGAGTCGCTTACGCATGTGCCCACCTGGGGATTGACGGGAAAATCTTTATGCCGCAAACAACCCCCAAGCAAAAAATAAACCAGGTTCGGATGTTTGGCCGGGAATACGTGGAAATCATCCTGATCGGCGATACATTTGATGATACATCCGCCCGGGCTGTCCAGTATGCAGAACGGGAAGACAGAATCTTCATTCACCCATTTGACGACCATGATATCATTGCCGGACAGGGCACGGTAGCCGTTGAAATAATGAATGACATTCATGAACCGATTGATTTTGTATTTGGAAGCATTGGAGGCGGCGGCCTCATGGCCGGCTTAAGTGCCTATGTGAAAAATGTTTCTCCCCACACACGCATGATCGGGGTTGAGCCTGAAGGCGCGGCCAGCATGAAAGCCGCATTGAAAAATGACGGCGTCATCACCCTTCCATCCATTGATAAATTCGTTGATGGCGCCGCAGTTCAATGTGTCGGCCAGCATACGTATGAGATTTGCAGCCAGTACCTGGATGATGTTGTTCCGGTCCCGGAAGGGAAAGTGTGCACCACCATCCTCGAAATGTACAACCAGCACGCCATCATTGCAGAGCCAGCAGGTGCGCTGCCGATTGCCGCTTTGGATTTTTACAAGGAAGAAATTAAAGGAAAGTCGGTGGTCTGTGTGATCAGCGGCGGGAACAATGATATTAGCCGCATGCAGGAAATCAAGGAAAAGTCCCTGATCTACGAAGGACTGCTGTACTATTTTATCGTCAACTTCCCTCAGCGGGCGGGGGCGCTGCGTGAATTCCTGGACGAGGTGCTTGGCCCGGAGGATGATATCACGACATTCGAATACACGAAGAAAAACAATAAGGAAAGCGGCCCCGGACTTGTGGGCATTGAACTGAAACGAAGAGAGGACTATCCTGGCCTGATCCAGCGAATGAATCAAAAAGGGTTTGCCTATACAGAAGTGAATAAGGACAGCACGCTGTTCCATTTATTGATCTAATTTTATGAGAGGTCCTGAGAGAGGGCCTCTTTTTCTTTTGACTAACGAAAAGATACGTTTACCCCTCATTGCCATACGTTACCCATGAAGCGCTTAAGGGCCGGATGGGTATGCCCTTCCTGTAAGCAAGGATCGAGGAAAGCTCTTTCTGAGGCGTTAAAGGACTATTTCCTTTTGCTGGGGGAGACTGTTTCCGTCCGGCAAATATGTGATTTCTTAGCTCTCCCATCCCGATTTGTTTCCTATATGCTGCTGGAATCGATGGCGGTCCAAAAACCAAGGTCTATCACTTGCCGCCATTTTCATAAGCCTCTTTTAACAAAAAACCGACGTCTTCAGCCTCATAAAGCCATGCATCAGGCTGGCCGCCCTTCCCTTTCTTGTATATGGCGTCCTATATCGTTCAAGGCACTCCAAAAATAATCGGTCACAATAACAAGAATGCTTTCCCTGATGAAGGCAGCGGTCATGCCTGAAGCAGCAAGCATCCACTCCGTTTACCGGGGCACCAGGTCCGCTGCAGCCCGGTCCGCACCAGCGATATCCCGGAAAGAGGCATAGTCTAAAGTTGTCCATGGAAACACCACCTTTTCGATATAATATGACGTCCTGTTCAAGGTTGAAATGGCTAAAAGCCGGGTCTGTGCCAATCAAGGAAAAAAATGATAAGGTAGAGAAAAACACGTAAAGAGGTTTAAGTCATGAAGCACATATACAGCGAGATTATTCAATTTAGGGGAAGCCATTATGATTTTGGCTTGATGCAAGGCGAGCGGCTAAAGGATTCGCTTGCCGTAAAAAACAGGGAGAATCAGTGGAAAGTGCGGAGACCTCGCTTCATCATTGACCCGGAGGAAGTCAAGCAAGCCATCACCCCGATAGCTCCAGGCATTTGGGAGGAACTGCTGGGACTCAGGGATGCCCTTAAGTGGCCGATGGAGCGGGTACTGAAAGAGTTCGGGGGCTACCGCCTGGATTATGTCCATTCCGGCTGTTCCATATTGACGGGGGACCATTACATGATCCGGAATTATGATTACCACCCAAAGACATATGAAGGACGGTATGTCTTGCTCCAGCCAACGGATGGAGGGTACTCAACGATAGGACCAAGCCAGCGTGTCACCGGGCGCATGGATGGGATGAATGAAAAGGGCCTGGTGATCGGCTACAATTTTATGCACCGGAAAAATCCAGGGGATGGATTTATCTGCTGCATGATCGGCAGGCTTGTACTGGAAGCATGCGCGAATGTGGAAGAGGCTGTCTCCCTGCTTAAGGAAATCAAGCACCGGCATTCCTTTACATATGTGGTGTACGATACGAGCGGCGAAACGTACGTGGTGGAAACTTCGCCTCGCGATGTTCAGGTGCGTCAGTCGCAGGCATGTACAAACCACTTTGAACTTATGAAGCATGAAAACCGAAACCACTTGGCCGATTCGGAGCGCAGGCTGGAGATCCTGCATGCCGAAAAAGACCTGATGGCCAATGCCCACGACGCGTTCCGGTTATTCAACGACCGTGATAAGGGCCTTTTTTCCGAGCTGTACAGCAGCTGGGCCGGCACCATCCATACGTCCGCTTACCTGCCGAGGGAGATGAAAGCCTGGATTGCACTGGGCGGCGATCAGGAACCTGCAGAAATTGACTTTGCCAAGTGGATCGCCGGCGAGGAACTTTGGATGGAACGGATAACAGGAGAAATCGATACGGATATTCCTTTTGTACATATGAATGAGAATGCCGATTGGTTCCGTCATCAAAAATAAAGGAGGGAGGGACCGTTTCTTTGCGTCCCTCCCCTTTTTTATGAAAAAGTCTTTTCTTGTACAGTGAGCTCTTTGATGAACTCTACGTCAGGCTCGTATCCAATTCCCGGTCCTTCCGGAACTGTGATATAGCCGTCTTCCACCACCACTTCGGGGTTGATGATATCCTTTTCCCAATAGCGGGAGGAACCGGCTGTGTCCCCAGGCAAAATAAAATGACCGAGCGTCGTCAAAGCGATATTGTGCGCCCGGCCGATACCTGCTTCCAGCATGCCTCCGCACCACACGGCGAGGCCGTTTTCCTTGCACATATCGTGGATGCGTTTCGATTCAGTCAGACCGCCGACACGCCCAATTTTAATGTTGATGATTTTACAGCTGCCGAGTTCAATCGCTTTGCGGGCATCCTCAAAGGAATGAATGCTTTCATCCAGGCAGATCGGAGTGGCAATCTCCTTTTGCAGCTTGGCATGATCGATGATATCATCCTCCGCCAGCGGCTGTTCAATCATCATGAGGTTGAATTCATCCAACTGTTTGAGCAGACCGATATCATCAAGCGTATATGCGGAGTTGGCATCCGCCATCAAGGGGACATCAGGGAATTTCTCGCGGATTTGACGGATCACATCCACATCCCAGCCCGGCTTGATTTTGACCTTCATGCGCTTGTAGCCTTCCTTGACATGCGTATCTATGACACGTAGCAGGTCCTCCACCGTATCCTGGATCCCGATGCTGATGCCGACTTCGATTTTGGATTTCTCTCCCCCGAGAGCTTTGGCGAGCGGGATGCCTTTCCGCTTTGCATACAGATCCCAAACCGCACCTTCAATGGCACCCTTGGCGATGTTATTCCGGCGGTAACGGGATAAAATATCCGACACCTCTTCGGGATGTTCGATCTGCTTATGCAGGAGATCCGGAATGAAAAAGTCCTCCAGCATATGCCAGTTTGTCTGGATGGTCTCCTCATTGTACCAGGGTGCGTGGAATGCGCCCGACTCCCCCCATCCGGTGTTGCCGTCTTCATCTTTCACTTCCACCAAGAGAAATTCCTTATCTTTGATTGTGCCGAAGCTGGTTGTAAAATCGAACTTCATGTTCATTTTCAGCTGGCGAACGATGACTTCTTTAATGATCATATTTTTCACCCTTTCAAGGTTGCAGCAATGTTTGCCGATTTACGGAATAAAAGGAAATGTCACGGAATTATCATCCAAAGTCACGGAATTAAGTGAAATGTCACGGGAATATCACCCGAAGTCACGGAATAAATAATTTCACCATGTTTTAGCATTCAAAAAAGCGCCAAACTAAGCACTCATCCATTTATCATCATAACAGTCACTCCGATGGAACCGCCAGTTCCGACCGTTTCGCCAGCACATAGTGATGAACCGGCTCCCCGTTGCTCTTTTTCAGCAAAACAGCCGTATAGCCAAGCCCAAACAGGGTCTGGAAGATATGCCGGGTCTTCATCCTCCACTCGATGGCTAGGCTGAGACTTTGCCTCTTCACCTCTTGGATATTCGAAGGCACAGGTACTAAAATCGGCCGGCCGTCATGCGCCAGCTCCGCCAAACCCAATTCCCCTTTCAAGCGAGGCAGCTGATCGGAGTTCGGTTCCCACCCCAGGACATGATGCGGCTGGTCGGTATATCGTAAGGACCGCTGCTGCTGTTCATCCACATGCTTGCTGCCTATCCACCACTCGACTTTGAAGCGGTCCGTCGGCAATCCCGCGTTCAGCCCGTCTTCCAGTTCCCCGTAGCAGTTTTCATCGTATGTATGGCATATGGCTCCCAGCTTCGACAAATTGAGATAGGCGTTCCGGGTTTCCAGAGGATCGTATGTCCATGTGATCATCCGGTAGCCCATATCCAGAGCCGCATTCTTCTGTGCCTCCTTCAGGCTGGCTCCGATCCCTTTTTCCTGATGATCCGGATGAATCCCAAGATTGTGGGAGCACAAGTACACCTTACCGTCCAAAAAACCAGGGAAGCTGTAGCTGAAGCCGACGAGCTCGCCCTGTAAAAATGCTCCCAAAATCAGCCCGCCATTTTTAGCGGCGGTAATCGTCTGGTGTGTCGGAATGGCATCAGATCCCCAGACGAGCCTCTCCAAATTCTCCACCAGCTTCAGTTCAGGGTTTGTCTTAAGCACCCGTATTTCAATGGCCATAGTCATTTCCTGCACCTCTTTCATTCAAAAAAATCTATCCAGTTCTATTTTAAACGAAAACAGCCGCTGAAATCAGCAGCTGTCAAGTTTTCGTCAATAAGTCATTTTTCTTCGGTACATTTTCAAACTGCATGAAGAATCGTTACAATGTCTTGATCAAAATGCTGGCAATGACTACGGAGCCCACCGTTACAGAGGTGAATCCCCCCACGAGCATCGGCGTCAGCACTTCATTGAAAATCGCTTCTTCCTCTTCCTTGTTTCTTCCCAGGCTTCGGCTGACTTCCTCACAGACAATGTAGTCCCCCGGAAACCCGAATGTGGCAGTCAATGCGACCGGAATTCCTTTTAATGGATCCCACTTGAACAGTTTGGACCCGATGTAGCCTCCAGCGACAATACCGATGATTCCTACGATGATAATCATGAAAACTTCCGGAAGATAGCTCAGGAACATGCCGAACGTGATGTCATTCATCATGGCAATGATCAGAAAAATGATCCCTGCCATCCCGATGGTGAATGCGTTCGATTTTTCCATCACGCGTTCAGGATAGAAACCGGCTACCCTGCCTACAATTCCGATGGCCAATGACCACAGGCTATATGGGATCGGTGTAATATTCCCCAGAACAACGGCAATGGAACCTCCAATAAACAGCAGGAACAGCAGGATAAGATTGCTTCTGTATTTTTCCGGCAGCCGGAACGTGTCCTTATTGCCTTCTTCCTCAAAGTCCTTGGCTTCCGCCACCGCAGCAGCAATATAAGGTTTATGCTCCATGGCGTTGCGGACTTTAAGCCCATACCGCCTAAGCAGGTTTGTGGCGAGAGGAATTCCGAACAGAGACTGCAGCGCCATGATGAGAACGGGAACCGTCACAAGAGTAACGAACCCAGCTTCCTTCAGGCCTTCTGATGTAACAAGGAGCGCTATAATGCCCCCGGTTAAAGGACCTGTACCCGCGACGGCTGTTTTATAGTCAAAAACTAAAGTGACCAGAACAAGGATGAGCACCGAAGCGAAGATGATGCCAACTAGCGAAATGGCGACAGCCCTCCACTGGCTCTGTATGCTTTTCAGCGGAATCAGCGTACCCATATGGACAATGATCGGTGCTGTCCCCAAAACGGTTCCCACCGTGATAAAGGTAGAATCCACAATCATCTGTTTTGGCAATACCCCCGTCCAAATCAATACAAGATATCCCATTAACGCGATAAACAACATTGGAACCCTTGCTTTCGTTGCGATTGATACGACTTCTCCAAAGGCTATCAGTCCAAGCAAAATCATTGTGGCTACTACAGGTTCTTGAAACATTCGTTGTCCTCCGTTTCAGTTCAGGATGGGAGTTATGCAATTGTTTTTTTACAGCCGAAATGGTGCATGTACCAAGAGCTTCAGCCCATTTGCCAGTGAACTTTCATCAATGTCAAAACGAGGATGGTGATGCGGGAAGTTTCTCTCTTCCTCTTCAAAAGCTGCCCCTATGCCAATAAAGCAGCCGGGCACTTTTTGCAGGAATGCGGAAAAATCCTCTCCCCCCATAAATGGCGGAACATGCAGCACATAATCGGCGCCGAATTCCTCTTCAACCAAACGTTCGACTTTTTCAGTAATGGCATGGTCGTTGTAGACGGAAGTATATCCGAAGACATAGTCGTACACATAGGACGCGCCATGCGCAGCCGTAATCCCCTTCGCCACCTGTTCAATCAGATCGGCGATCTTTTCCCGCACATCCTGGGAAAAGCTTCGGACACTTCCACCGATTTTAATGGAATCCGGGATAATATTTTTCGCGGAACCTCCGTGAAATTCCGTCACAGAAACAACCGCTTTCTCACTTGGGTCGATATTTCTGGCCACGATATGCTGCAGGTTGCTGACCACCTGTGCCCCGATGGCGATCGGGTCAATGGAATCCTGCGGCTGCGATGAATGGCCGCCCTTGCCTTTGATTTCAAGGTCAAATACGTCTGAGTTAGCGGTGAAATGCCCGTAGGCAATCCCGATTTTCCCGGCAGGAATCATGGTGAATACATGGAGCCCGATGATCTGATCCACTCCGTCCATGACGCCCGCCTCTACCATCTCCTTGGCCCCTCCGGGGAAAAACTCCTCGGCATGCTGGAAAATAAACCGGACTTCTCCTGCTATCTGCTCTTTGAGCTGGACAAGGATTTTGGCTGCTCCAAGCAGCATGGCCGTATGGCCATCATGCCCGCAAGCATGCATGACACCCGGATTTTTTGACGCAAACGACAGACCTGTCTCTTCCTGGATGGGCAGGGCATCCATATCTGCACGCAGGGCAAGCACTTTACCGGGATGGGACCCGATCAGTCTTGCCATGACACTTGTCTTGGTCGGACGGGTTACAATCAGGCCTTCTAGAGATTGAAGGGTGTCGTAAACAAATTGCGATGTGTTTTCTTCTTTGTAGGACAGCTCAGGATGCGTATGAAAATGCCTTCGCCAGTTGATGACTTCTTCCTTGACGTTCTCGATCAATGTCTCAATTGTATTTGTTTGGATCATGTTTAAACCCCTTCCTTTAAAAACAGGTCATGGCCGCAGCCATAAGGAAAACAGGAACACCCACTTCCTATCCCATGGGCGTTCCTTTCCTGATTATTTCAATGCATCTTCCCTCAGGATAAACTGAGCGAGCTCTTCCATTTGATCGGAAATCGCCCGGTCGCTCTCCAGCGGAGGGCAGATGGCACGGATTTTTTCGAGGTATTCCCTTGTAGCTGGTGCAAGCTGGTTCTCCGCTTTTTCAAGATAAATGGCCTGTGAAGCACAAATCATTTCGATTGCAATGACGCGGGCAGAGTTATGGATAATATCTCTGGCCTGGCGTGAAGCAATCGTTCCCATGCTCACATGGTCCTCCTGGTTGGCCGAAGTCGGGATGGAATCCACACTGGCCGGGTGCGCTAGGACCTTATTTTCGGAGACAAGAGAGGCTGCTGCATATTGTGCAACCATGAGACCGCACTCAAGTCCCGGATCCGGGGCAAGGAATGGCGATAAGCCGCTCAGCTGCGGATTAACGAGCCTTTCTGTCCTTCTTTCCGAAATATTGGCCCACTCGGCAGCAGCCACTTTCAAGAAGTCCATGGAAAGGGCAATCGGCTGTCCGTGAAAATGGCCTCCAGAAATGATTTCTCCGCTTTCCAAAACAATCGGGTTGTCCGTCGCGGAGTTCATTTCAACTTTCAGGCGCTCCTCTACGTAATTGAATGCTTGCCAAGAAGCTCCGTGCACTTGCGGGATACAGCGGATGGAATACGCATCCTGAACCCTGACTTCCCCTTGGCGGGTAATCCTTTCACTTCCTTCAAGCCACTTTCTCATGCGTGACGCCACAAACTCCAATTCAGGGTGCGGGCGGACGGCCAACAAGTCGCTTTCGAAAGCGGAAATGATTCCGTGGAGCGCTTCCATTGTTAAACAGGCAGCCATATCCGCAGCCAAGCCGACACGCTCTGCTTCGTTCAATGCCACAACGCCTACACCTGACATCGCTTGTGTTCCGTTGATAAGGGCAAGCCCCTCTTTTGCTTCCAGAGCAACGGGCTGAAGCTCCGCACGTTTCAAGGCTTCCCCGCCGGGCAGCACTTCTCCTTTGTATTCCGCTTTTCCTTCTCCCACCAGTACGATGGCAATATGGGAAAGTGGTGCCAAGTCCCCGCTTGCGCCGACGGAACCTTTGCAAGGCACGACCGGATGGACGCCCGCATTGATCATGTCCACAAGCAGGTTCAATGTCTCTTCCCTGATGCCGGAGAATCCTTTGGCGAGCGCATTTGCACGCAGGGTCATCATCGCCCTGACCACTGGTGTCGGAAGCGGATCGCCTACGCCTACTGCATCCGCCCTGAGCAGGTTCAGCTGCAGCTTCGAAATATCCTCTTTTTCTATTAAAATATCACTCAGTTTCCCGAAGCCTGTATTGACTCCATAAACGATTTTTCCATCGTTGATCTGCTTCTCGATACGGTTGCGGCTTGCACGGACGCGCAATAAATTTTCTTCCGGAATGACGGCCTTTGCTTTGCCGTCCACAACAAGCTGAACCTTTTGGCGATCCAGTGATACGCCATCCAGTGCAACGGTTGATAAGCTGACTGTTTCACTTTTACACATGTATGCCATCTCCTGTTTGCGAATATTTATTCTTGAAAGAATATTATAAAACCATAGCAGCAATAACACCAAAGATAATTAATGGAATATTATAATGCATGAATGTCGGTACACATGTATCCCATATGTGATTATGCTTTCCATCTGCATTCAGTCCCGATGTCGGTCCAAGTGTACTGTCGGAAGCAGGTGATCCTGCATCTCCTAAAGCTCCCGCTGTTCCGATCAAAGCGGCTGTAGCAAGCGGGCTGAAGCCCACCATCATGCAAAGAGGCACATATACGGCTGCGATTATCGGAACCGTTCCAAAGGATGTCCCGATTCCCATCGTTACCAAAAGACCTATCAGCAGCAAGGCAAGCGCTGCTACCAGTTTGCTGCCTCCAATCATCGAGCCTGCCCCTTCAACGAGCTCTGTTACAGCTCCGGTCTCTTTCAGTATGGTTGCATAACCAGAAGCAATCAGCATGACAAAGGCTATCGCTCCCATCAGTTTGACCCCATCCTGAACAACTTGTTCTCCGTCTTGCAAAGTTACAACTCTTCCGATGAACATAATTAATATACCAGTCAGAGCCCCTACGACCATGGACCCAAAGGTAAGCTGTGCAACCAGCGCCCCTACAATCGCACCCATGGTGATAAAATCACGTGGTGTAAACTTCCTTTTTGCGACTTCGTGGGCTGTGGCGCTTGCTTCAGCCAAGGCTGCTTCCTCACCGCTCTCATATTCCCGCGGCTTGCGATATGTGATGAAGATTGCGATAAACAATCCGACAAACATCCCGGCGGCCGGAATCAGCATGGCCAGCGGAATTTGCGACTGGGCAATCTTCATGCCGTTTGCATTCATTTCAGAAGCGATGATGCCATGGAAAATCAGTCCGTATCCTACAGGAATGAACATGTATGGTGCTTTTAAACCAAAGGTCAGCGCACTGGCCACTGCTCTTCTGTCTATCTTCAGATGGTTGAAGAACAGCAAGAGCGGCGGAATCAGGATTGGAATAAACGCAATGTGCACCGGTATAAGCGTTCCGGACAGACAGGTCAGCCCTGCAATCATCAGCAGCAGTACGATTTTATTGCGTTTCTTCTTTTCGAGCAGCTTGTCGATTAAAATCGTTGTAATGCCCGAATATGCAATCATGGCGGCAAAAATTCCGAGCAATACATAGCTCAGCGCTGTTTCAGCCTGGCCTCCCATTCCCCCGATGAAGGTAGAAATGGTTTCGGACAAGGAGAGTTTGGCCGTAAGACCTGCGGTAATGACGGCAACCAGCAAGGCGAATATGACATGGACTCTGGCAAGGCTTAGAATGGTCAATACAATGACAGATATTAACACCGGATTATCAAACATAATGGACCCCCTTTGTTTTCGAACAAAAATGTCTCCCGCCCGTGATGGTCGCCTCTTTTTAAAAAACGGCCTTTCCCGGGTTCAAGCTTTGTCTTTAAATCACGGATGCCTTACTTCGCTGAAATCGTTTTAACACATCTTCTTATCTTGGCAGCGGGTTATTTTTTATGCTGTTCGTACCACTCCTCGATAAGCGCTGCGGTCAGCCTTCCCGTGTTAATCAGGTTTTCTACACTGATGCACTCCCTGAATGAATGGATGTTTTGGAACCCAAGCCCCAGGGTGAGACATGTAAGGCCATTTTCATTCAGGACGTTTGTGTCGGCCCCGCCAAGCGTTTCGGTCAGCCATGGCTTGACGTTGATATTGCCGGCAGCATTTTGTGCTGTTTTGGTCAGAATATGATCCTCTGGAATATCAAACCCGCTGTATTTCTTTTCGATGTTGACTTCCACTTTGCCGCCTTTCTTCTCAGCGGCTTGCTTCATCACTTCCTCCATATGCTGTAATTGCTGATCCAGCTTATCCTTGGAAAAGCTGCGGACTTCCCCTCCGACTGTGACACTTCCCGGAATGATGGAGGTCAGCTCTCCGCCCTTGATCACTCCAATGTTGGCAAGCGTTTCATCATCTATGGCACCCAACTTCATGTTGGCGAGACCTTCAGCTGCAATCAAGAAGGCGCTGTTTCCTTCCTCAGCATTCAAAGCGATATGGGCTGCATTGCCTTGTACGTCCATCCAAATACGGCTGCTGTATGGACCTTTCAGGATGATTTGTCCCACGTCACCGCTGCTGTCGAAAATATAGCCTGTTTTACTTTTCGCCTTGCTGTAATCCATATATCTTGCACCCACAAGCCCCGGCTGTTCATTGACGGTCAGGATAAACTCAATTGGGCCGTGGGGAACACCGCTTTCAATGATGGCGCGGATTGCTTCCAGATAAGCTGCCAGTGCTGCACGGTCGTCTGCACCCAGGATGGTTGTACCATCCGAATGGATGACACCGTCCTTGATGACCGGCTTCAATCCTTCTGTCGGGAGCACCGTATCCATGTGCGTGGAGAAAAATAGCGGCGGAATGGAAGGATCCGTTCCTTCACGCCATGCAACCAAGTTTCCGACTTCACCATCAAAATTTTTATGGGCTTCATCAAATTCAAGTGTAAAACCGAGCTTCGGCAGCTCTTCCCTCAGGTAATCCGCCACCAGCTGTTCTTTCGTGCTTGGCCCGTTGATCTTGGCCAAATCCAAAAATAAATCCAGCAGTCTGTCGGCATTCACTTTCTCTGCAGCAGTTGATTGTTTTGTAGTCATATCTGTTCCCTCCATTGCTAAAAACCTATTATTCTAGCGCTTTGCAACTACTTCTCCGTTCTTGATGACTGTTTCCACAATATTTGTTCCCAGCTCATATGCAATATGCTTATAAGAAGGCACATCCCAAATTTGCAGGTCGGCAAGCTTCCCTTCCTGGATGACTCCCCGGTCGTCCAGTCCAAGAGCCTGGGCTCCTCCATACGTTGCGGCTTTAATGGCCTCTTCCGCTGAAAACTTATACAGTCTGCAAGCCAGGTTGATGACAAATTGCATGGATTCCGTATAGCATGCCGGGCACAAGTCCGTAGCCAGGGCAATCTTCATGCCTTTGTCGAGCATGGACCGCGCATCGAACGGAAGCTTATGGCCAACCGCGAAATCAAGGGCAGGCATCAATACCCCTGTAACCTGGGCTTCGGCAAGCTTGTCCATGACTTCAGCGGGCGTGTAATTCAGATGATCTACGGAAACCATCTTCATTTCCGCTGCCAAGTCCGATCCTCCGATATAGGAATAGGCGTCTGCATGGATTTTTGGCTGCATGCCATACTCTAGGCCAGCTTTCAGAATGCGTTCGGATTCCTCCGCTGTGAAATAACCGTCATCGCACCATACATCACAAAATTCCGCCAGCCCTCGTTCCCCCACACTTGGGATCATCTCATTGATGATGACATCAAGGTATTCGCTTTTGGTCAGGCCTTCAGGGAATCCGTGTGCGCCAAGAAATGTGTTGTATACGTCGAGCGGCGTTTCTTCGCCGAGTCTCCGGCTTACTTCAAGGATCTTGATCTCGCTCTCCGTCGTAAGGCCGTACCCGCTCTTGCTTTCGACGGTGGTGATTCCGTACTGAAGCATGGTCATCATCCGCTTTTTCGATTGCTCGAACAATTCTTCTGCCGGCGTGTCCCGAGTCAATTCAACCGTTCGGTTGGGTCCAAATGAAATGCCCATTTTTTTTAGTTCTTCCGGTGTTTTTCCAGTCAATTTTGCTGCATATTCCTCCACACGAGTCCCATAAAATACGAGATGGGTATGGGAGTCGACAAATCCAGGTGCAACAACTTTCCCGGCAGCATCCAGTACGGATGACTGTTCAAAGTCAAATTTTGCACGGACTTCTTCTTCTCTTCCTACACCTGCAATCTTGCCATCCTTTATGGCAATCCATGCATGGGTCAGGACTCCGATTTCTCCCATGCCCTCCCCGGTACAAGTGATAACTTCTGCTGCATTTCCAATGATCAGGTCAGCCTTTGTCTTTGTTTTTATTTCAGACATATTTCTACCTCCATGTTAATTCTCGCGTGCCTGCTGCCGGAAAATGGATTAAAGAACCAGAAATGTAAGCGGTGTCACAATAACCAGTGTCAATACTGTCCGGATAAACCAGATCGCAATGATATCTCTCATCCTGATGGGAATTTCCGTTGACAGGATGCATGGTATCAAAGCAGAA
>DATBUB010000028.1:0-3590 GCA_036516555.1 Bacillaceae bacterium | reverse complement strand
CTCTGTCTTCCGGTTTGCCCGCAAGATACTCTTGATACTTTTGACGGCAGGAAAACCCGATTTCAACCTTAAAACCCATTTCATCTAAAACTAAAACAGCTTGGCCCAAACGTTCCTGTCCCACTGGTCCCGCCGGGGCTGTCAAGCCGATTTTCTCACCTTTGGCAAGTGCTTTACCTTTTACCGCCAACTTCCCCACTCCTTTATGTTCACCCTACTACTTAATGTATGGGTGCTTCCTTCATTGAGAACCGCAGGTAACTTTGGCTCTAATTGCCATGCTTAAAGACCCAAGAATAATTCATGACTAAATGCACTATACGGAATATTCTAATATTATAAACTGAGTATGAAACTATTATTTTATTAGGAGGCTGGTTGAAACATGAGGAAGAAGACTTTTGTCCCTATAATGGTGGCAGCAAGCCTGGCACTTGGGATTCCAGCGGTATACGCAAAAGACACTGCGCCTGCAGCTCAATCCCAGCAGGCCTTTGACAACAAGATTGTCAAAAGAATCAATGCAGAGAATATCTACAACGATATCGCCCATCTTTCCAGTGAGCCTCGCGTCGCTGCAACGGAGGCGGAGTGGAATGCCGTGCAGTACATTGAAGATAAGCTTTCTTCTTACGGGTACAGAACGGAAATTCAGCCTTTCACCTTTGAAAGCTACCAAAACCCTACTGTATCTTTGAGCGTTTCGAACAGCCCCATCTCATCCAATGGACTTACATATACACCGAATGGTGAAGTAACCGGAGAACTGGTCTATGCTGGTTTGGGCCATCCTTCCGATTTTGAAGGAATGGATGCTGCCGGTAAAATTGCCCTCATCAAGCGGGGGGAACTCTCATTCTCCGAAAAAGTTGTGAATGCAGCCAACGCGGGAGCTTCCGCAGTCATCATATTCAACAACAGTGCCGGTGGATTCTCCGGGACGCTTGGGGCGCCCAACCCAAATCATGTGCCGGCTGTAGCCATTTCTATGGCAGACGGTGAAAGATTGGCGGCACAGCTGGGATCCGGGCAAACCGTCTCAGGCACTGTAAGTGTCTCCGGCGGAGGGATTCAGACCAAAACTTCGCATAACGTCATAGCAGTAAAAGAACCAACCAACAAGAAAAAAGCAACAGACCAAATCATCGTGGTTGGTGCACACCATGACTCCGTGGCGGGATCTCCCGGTGCAAACGATGATGCCTCCGGTGTCGGAGTTACACTTGAGCTGGCCCGTGTCATGTCCAATATGCCGACGGATACAGAGCTCCGCTTTGTGACCTTCGGCGCGGAAGAACTGGGTCTGCTCGGCTCATACGCTTATGTGGATTCTCTTACTGAGGATGAGCGTGAGCGAATTGTCGGCATGTTCCAGCTGGATATGGTGGGCAGCCGCGATGCCGGGGAACTGGTCATGTTCACGGTTGACGGACAAAAGAATACGGTCACAGATCTGTCTGCAGCAGCTGGTGCAAGGACCGGCACCCCGCTTACTTATGGAAGAGAAGGCCGGAGCGACCACGTTCCGTTCTATTATGCAGGAATCCCTGCAGCACTGTTCATCCACAATCCTTTAGAGCCTTGGTACCATACACCGCAGGATTCCCTGGATAAAATCAGCAAGGAGAAATTGAAGGAAACGGCGGATATCGTCGGTGCGGCCGTCTATCAGGTCGCCCGTCCGGATACACCGGCACTTGAAAAGTCAAAGGTGGCTCCGAAGCCGGTCGAATATGAACAAATGGTCGGAGGCTTACGTTAAGGATCTAACGGCAGGCGAGCATGGCTCGCCTGTTTTTTTTGAGGGTGCTTTTTCCTATGATGGTGTCGAAACCAGAAAAAACCAATCGAAATTTCAGTATTTTTTGCCTATGAAATTACTTTGTTCATGATATAATTGTTATAAAAAAGAGAGAAGAGAGAAGTATATGATTCTAGGATTAACGATTATTCTGATACTCGTATTATTTTTGCCCTTTACCGTTAAGAAAGTGGAACATAATTTGGAAGCGTTTTTATTCATTATGGGGATCTGTGCAGCTTTCATCAGCAACGTACTGGATACCTCCCTTTTCATTAAAGCCCTTGAAGACCCCATCCATATTACGCTTGCCGTCCTGATTGCAGGATTGCTGTTCCGCTGGCTGCAAGTCCCTATGGAAAAAGCAATTCTCGGCATGAGCCAAGCTATTCCTTTCCGTCTGTTCATCGCACTTGTGGTCATCATCCTTGGGTTTATTTCAAGCATTATCACAGCCATCATTGCAGCAATCGTCCTGGTTGTCGTGGTGAGTGTGCTGAGGCTTGACCGCGCTTCAGAAATCCGGCTTGTTGTTCTTGCCTGTTTCTCCATCGGTCTTGGTGCCGCACTGACTCCAATCGGGGAGCCTCTATCCACCATTGCCATCAGCAAATTGGATGAAAGCTTCTTCTACCTCCTGAAATTGATCGGTCCTGATGTAATCCCTGCCGTTTTATTATTCGGAATATTGGCAGCGGTCCTGGTCAGCCCGAAGGAAAACAGTGAAGGACTGTCCGCAGACATGAGTTCTGAAACGTACAAGGAAATTTTTATCCGTGCGTTTAAGATCTACCTGTTTGTCATGGGCTTGACTTTGCTTGGTGCAGGCTTTGAACCGTTTATTGAAAAATACCTGCTCGGCTTAAGTCCTTTGGTCCTTTACTGGATCAATATGATTTCGGCGATTTTGGATAATGCTACATTGGCGGCGGCTGAGATCAGCCCGGCTATGGATGCTCCAACAATCAAAGCGATCCTTCTTGGATTATTGATCAGCGGCGGTATGCTCATTCCAGGGAACATCCCGAACATCATTGCTGCCGGCAAACTGAACATCACCAGCCGCGAATGGGCCCGCTTTGGGGTTCCAGTCGGCTTGATTGCAATGGTTCTGTATTTTATCGTCATTCTGGTCTTTGGCTGAAAAAATGTATTGGAAGGTGGCCCGAAACATGTTTCGGGCCACCTTCTCTTTTTATTAAAACAATCCGTAACAATTCCCTGCTTGAGCATCTTTTTTTACCTTCTTCCCTAGCGGGCTTACTGTCCGCTCAAACAAGTCATCTGGCAATCGACTGAAATTGTAGTACTCCTGCGGCCAAAGTCGCAGCAGCCCCTCCTCCCATAAGAGCATCCCTCTTTCCGCCTGCCAACCGATGTGGAAACAGCTTCATCCTTCTACAATGAAGACAGTCGTACAGAGAGAAGGAGTGATGAAGTTGAATCATAATCAAGTTGTTGTCATTACAGGAGCGTCCAAGGGCCTCGGCAGGGCACTCGCATTGGCATTTGCGGAAAAAGGGGCCAGACTGGCCCTATGTGCCAGACATGAAGGACCGCTCATGGATGTAAAACGTGAAGCTGAATCGGCAGGGGCTGAAGTCATAGCATCTGTGGCTGACATGGGGAGCCCTCAAGATGTGGACCGCTTCATTTCGGTTGTGGAAGCGGGATATGGCCAGATTGATGTGCTGATCAATAACGCCTCCATATTTGGACCCGGCCCAACCTTGCTGGCCGACTATCCGGACAGTGAATTTAGTCATGTCCTCTCTGCCAACGTCATGAT
>DATBUB010000027.1:0-7714 GCA_036516555.1 Bacillaceae bacterium | reverse complement strand
AGGTTTTCATGCCTGAGTGTCACCTTGACGGTCCCTTCAAGAGATACCAACTCAAACGTAACGTGTGTCGGCCGGTCTCGCGGAGTGGGATCCTCAGGCACTCCCCATGTAAAGGAAATCACTCGATGTTGTTCATTTTTCAATACTTTGCCTACCACATCCAGCTCATCATTCTCACGAAGATAGACTACTTCGGATCCCTCCTTCCAGCCCGACTTCACTCTGCGGCCAAAGAAGTATTGCTCTGTCCACTCGTCTTTTGTCAACGCGTCCCACACCTTTTCAGGCGTTGAGGCGATATAAATCACATACGTAAAAGAAGTTGCACCCATCCCGATGCCTCCTTATTTTTGAGTTTTTGCTGTCCTCTTTTTAAATTCAAACTGAATGCTGCCTTCCGCTTTTTCCTTCCACACGATGTAGGCATCAAATGGTTTTTTTCCCTTAAAGCCTTTCATCAGATTAGTCTTTCCAGCAGCCAGAAGCTTCCGTACATTGGCCTCACTCAGTGTCTTCCCAAGAAGTTTTTTTGTCAGGGTGAAGTCACATTTGAATGTTTTATAGGCGGAACATCCGTAAATCTTGCCCTTATCCACCACATCCGACCCGCATTTGGGACACCTGCCCAACTCCCGGGCAGTCTTGCCGCCAACGTCATATCCCTGGAAATTCCAATTGACCGAATGCTCTAGGGCATCCTGGACGATTTTCTCCGCCAGCCGTTTCGATTGATCGATGAATTTTCCAGGCGGTACCTCGCCTTTCCCGATTTCCTTTAACCTCTGTTCCCAGCGCCCGGTCAATTCAGGTGAAGCCAACAGCGTATCCTTTACGGCATCAATCAGGATAAAAGCCTTTTGGCACGGGGCTACCCTATGCTGTACAATTTCGATATAGTCCAGCTGTTTCAGCCTCTCGATGATATTCGAGCGGGTGCTCTCTTCTCCGAGACCTGATACCGCCTTTAACACTTTGCCCATTTCTTTGTCTTCCAATGACTGGCCCGCGTTTTTCATGGCGGTGATGAGCTCACCTTCCGTATAGCGCTTGGGAGGAACCGTCTTGCCCTCTGTCACCTTTACCGGTGAAGCGACCCCCTGCTCCTTCTCTTTTATCGGCGGAAGGAGTTTATTCTCATTCGATTCTTCTTCCCTTTCCGCATCAAATATGACCTCACGCCATCCAGCTGAAAGGAGCTGTTTCCCCTTTGTCATAAATCTGTGTTCTCCGATATCTGTTCGGATGCTCGTATGCGAAAAAACAGCGGGGCCATAATGGGCGGCAATGAGCGACCTTGCGATGATGTTATAAATTTTCTTTTCATCTGCACTCAGCTTTTCCAGCGGCGGCATTTTTTCCGTTGGAATGATGGCGTAATGATCGGAGACGAGCTTTTCATTCACATAGCGCTTATCGTTCATGTTCTGACGGACTGTTCCCGAGGCCAAATTCTTATAAGGCGCTAAACCGGCAAGCTTGTTTAAAATTTCCGGAAAGGCCTCCGCCTCCCCTTTTGTTACATGGTTGCTGTCCGTCCTCGGATAGGTTACATATGATTTTTCATAGAGGGACTGAGTGATTTCCAGTGTCTTCTTTGGCGAGAACTTGAATCGTTTATTTGCGAGCGCCTGCAATGTGGATAAGCTGTGAAAAGACGGCGGCTGAACATGCTTTTGCTCAATCTTGACTTCTGCCACTTCAGCTGTCTTCCCTTCAACCGCCTGGCGGATGGCCTCTGCTTCCTCTTTCTTGTCAAAGCGAGTACTGCTATCCTTCGTATATTTTCCTTCATATATCTTTCCTGATACGTTGAAGCTGGCCACCACCTCATAAAAAGGCTTGGACACAAATTCCTGGATTTCCCGCTCCCGATTGACGACGAGGGCCAGTGTAGGGGTTTGCACCCTGCCGACCGAAAAAACTGTCCGCCCCACACCTTTTGATTGGATAAGCAGTGTATAGGCACGGCTGGCATTCATGCCAACAAGCCAGTCCGCATAGCTGCGGGCCATCGCCTCAAAATACAGCGGCTTCGTCTGTTCGATATCCAGCAGGTTTTGAAAAGCTTTTTCCACCGCTTTTGGTGTCAGGCTGCTGACCCAAAGCCTCCGCATCGGCTTGTTCACGCGCGCCATGCGGATCACCAGACGGACAATCAGCTCTCCTTCCCTTGCCGGGTCGCCCGCAGCGATGATCCCGGTCACCCTCGGGTCTGTCAGCACCGCTTTTACCGCCTTGAACCTCGACGCCTTGGAAGGAATGATTTTATATTTAAATGAGTCTGGAATCATAGGCAATGTATCGAGTTTCCATTTTTTGAGTGCCGTGTCCATGACATGGGGTTCTGCAATCTCAAACAAGTGGCCGCTGCACCACGACACCAAGGCTCCCTGAGGAAAGGTACCGCAAGGCGCTATCTCAATATGGGATCCTTTTTTCGAATGTTTAAACGGCGCCGCCAGGGCCTGTGCCTGCAGGGCTTTTTCCGCCACGATGGCCTCCATGCTCTTTCCTCCTTCAGCAAAACAAAAACACACGTTCGTTTAGTCCTATTTTAAATGAAAGCGCGGTTGATGGGAAGGGAATAATGGAAGACCCAGTCTTCACTTTATCCTCAAATGTAAATCTGAATGGCAGAAGCAGTCTTAAGCGGTAAACTTGTTTTAAATCACAGATCAAACTTGATATGATGGATAAAAGGGGGCATGTGTATGGATAGGATTGTATTTTTCGATGGGGAATGCAACTTTTGCGACAAAAGTGTTCAGTTTATTATTAAACGCGACCCTAAAGGCTATTTTAAATTTGCACCCTTACAAAGTGAGACTGGTCAAAGTTTGCTCAAGCCCTGCAGCATTCCTGAAAGTATGGACAGCTTCATTCTTATGGAAGATCATACATGTTATTTTAAATCAACAGCAGCCCTGAAAATTTGCAAAAACTTAAGAGGTTTATGGAAGCTTTTTTATATCCTGATGATCATACCTGTACCGATCAGAGATTACTTTTATGGCATACTGGCAAAAAACAGATATAAATGGTTCGGCAAAAAAGAAAGCTGCATGCTGCCGACACCGGAACAACGTGAACGATTCCTTTGATACAGCGTCAGCAAAAAACCGAAAGCCCTCTTCAAATTTGAGCGGGCCTTCGGTTTTTCATTTCCTACAGCAGCAAATACGCAATCGGCGTTACGATCAGAATCGTAAGGATGACGCGCTCGATCCAGATGACGATCAGCTGCGGGATGGTGATTGGAATTTCGGTGGAGACGATGCAAGGCACCAGTGCCGAAAAGAAAATGATGGCCGACACGGATACCACGGCAATGACAAATTTTACGACCAATGCAGCCTCTGTCACGAGCAGGGCAGGAAGGAACATTTCTGCAATGCTGAGTGAGCTTGCCTTGGCGACCAGCATCGGATCCGGAAGCTGAAGAGCATATGTGAACGGATAGAAGATGTATCCGATCCAGTCAAACACCGGTGTAAATTCGGCCAGAATGAGCCCGAGCAATCCAATGGACAGGATCGACGGCAGGATGGCCATCGCCATTTGAAGCCCGTCCTTGATGTTCATCCAAATGTTTTCAAGGAGGCTTGGAGAGCTGGCGACCGTCTGCTTCGCCTCTTTCCAAGCGGCAGCAAAGCGGTTCTCAGTGATTTTTACTTCAGGCTGCGGTGTAGAGCCCTCATAATATTCGTCCTTGATTTTGTTGAGCGGCCAGATGCGGACAGTGACAGCGGTTACAAGGAACGTAACGACCAGCGTAATCCAGAAATACATGTTCCACATTTCCATCAAGCCCAGTGTTTTCGCCACAATGACCATGAAGGTCGCCGATACGGTGGAGAAACCGGTTGCAATGATAGCCGCTTCTTTCGCGGTATATTTCCCCTCTTTATAAATGCGGTTTGTGATCAGGAGCCCCAGCGAGTAGCTGCCTACGAAAGATGCCACGGCATCGATGGCGGAGCGTCCCGGGGTTTTCCAAATGGGCCTCATGATCGGCTGTGTGAGTACCCCAATATATTCAAGAAGGCCATAGCCCACCAGCAGGGCAAGGAACACGGCACCGATCGGCACAAGCAACCCTACAGGAACTACCAGTTTATTGAACAGGAAAGGACCCATGCTGGGTTCAAAGAGCCAGGCAGGACCAAAGTTGAAAACAAGCATGATTCCAACGAATAACCCGATGGCTTTGAAAACAGAGAAGATAATATCGAGAGTGGATTTATTCCATTTGCCTGATGCAAAAGGATAGACGGCACCTGCAGCGATAATGATCAAAGCATAATAAGGCAGCGCCGAAGCGGCATGCGTTTGAAGATAAGAGACGATATGATCGAGCATGATGGAGTTTTTTCCGCCCAGCGTAATGGGCACGAAAAACATGAATGCCCCGATAAAGCTATATACGAAAAACTTCCACATATTTTGAGAAGCTTCCGTTTTGATGGATTGCTGTGTGTATACCTCTTGTTTGTTTGCCATTCCCATCTTTTTTCACTCCCTTTGTCCATGTAACTTCTTTTGTACAGTCCCCCAAGAAAAACCAAATCCAGGAGGGCGGTAATCCTGTTTAAAAAACAGCTCGCCCTCCGGATTCAACCATTCTATTATTCAGTCATCCTACAACCTTAACGCCATCTTTCCACACGGACTTCACATGGTTGACGCCAAACAGGTATTGCAGTTCCTGATAGTTTTTACTGTTCCACAGAACCACGTCCGCCTGCTTCCCTTCTTCAAGCGAACCGACACGGTCTTCCCGCCTGATGGCACATGCGGCATTATACGTAGCGGCCGTCAGCGCTTCGGCTGGTGTCAGCCTCATGGAAATGCAGGCAAGGTTCATGACGAGCGGCATGGAAGTCGTTGGCGATGAACCCGGATTGCAGTCCGTCGAAATGGCAACCGCCACCCCTTCGTCCACCATTTTCCGGCCGGCTGCGGCTTCTTCCCTTAAATAAAGGGCTGTGGCCGGCAGCAGGCAGGCGATGGTGCCGGACTTGGCCATTGCTCTGATGCCTTCTTCGGACGCTTTCAGCAAATGCTCCGCGGAGATGGCACCTACCTTGGCAGCCATCTCGGCACCGCCATAAGGTTCGATTTCATCCGCATGGATTTTTGGAATGAGGCCGTATTTTTTGCCCGCTTCCAGGATGCGTTCTGACTGTTCCGGAGTGAACACCCCTTTTTCACAAAAAACGTCGTTGAAAACAGCCAGTTTTTCTTCCGCCACAATTGGAAGCATGTCATTGATGACGTGATCGACAAACTCATCTTCACGGCCTTTGTATTCCGCCGGAACGGCATGGGCACCCATGAACGTCGGCACAAGGTCAATCGGGTGGGATTCCTGCAGCTTTTTCATGACGCGAAGCTGTTTCAATTCTGTCTCCAGGTTCATCCCATATCCGCTTTTCCCTTCCACCGTTGTAACCCCATGTGCAAGGAAGGAATCCAGGCGGCGAGTCGTTTGTTCAATCAGCTCTTCCTCGGACGCTTCCCTTGTCATGCGCATGGTGGCATGGATTCCGCCTCCTGCATTCATGATATCCATGTAGGTTGCACCTTCAAGGCGCATTTCGAATTCACGCGCACGGCTTCCCCCGTATACAACATGCGTGTGCGGATCGACGAGCCCAGGGGTCACCAGGCAGCCTGAAGCGTCTACGATTTCCGCTTCTTCCGCTCTTGATGCAAATTGCTTTTCCAGATCTTCAGTCGTCCCGACAGCCTTGATGACTCCGTCTTCGAGCCACAGGCTCCCATCTTCAATAAGTCCGAGCTCGGACATGGCCTCTTTGGAGCGCGGCCCTCTCACATCGGATGCGAGAGTGGCCAGCTGTGAGGCATGCTTGATCCAGACTGGTTTAGTCATGGCCGATCATTCCCCCTTTTTCATCATTGGAATGTTGACGCCTTTTTCACGGGCTGTTTTTTCAGCCAGTTCATAGCCTGCATCCACATGGCGCACGACACCCATTCCAGGGTCTGTTGTAAGTACGCGCTGAAGACGTGCTTCCGCTTCTTTCGTTCCATCAGCCACGATGACCATTCCCGCATGGAGAGAATAGCCCATACCGACTCCGCCTCCGTGATGGACGGATACCCAAGTGGCACCGCCTACCGCATTGATCATGGAATTGAGGATCGGCCAGTCAGCCACTACGTCGGAACCATCCTTCATCGCTTCCGTTTCACGGTTTGGAGAAGCTACTGAACCGGAATCCAAATGGTCGCGTCCGATGACGATCGGTCCTTTCAGTTCGCCGCTTGCCACCATGTCATTGATGATTTTTCCAAAGCGGGCTCTTTCTCCATATCCAAGCCAGCAGATACGGGAAGGAAGTCCCTGGAACTCAATTTTTTCCTGAGCCATGCGGATCCAGTTGCACAGGTGTTCGTTGTAGCTGAACTCCCGCAGGATGACTTCATCTGTTTTGTAAATGTCTTCAGGGTCACCTGACAGTGCCACCCAGCGGAAAGGTCCTTTACCTTCACAGAATTGCGGACGGATATAAGCTGGAACGAAGCCAGGGAAATCGAATGCGTTTTCAACACCTTCATCTTTTGCCACCTGGCGGATGTTGTTGCCGTAATCAAAGGTCACTGAGCCTTTTTCCATCATTTCAAGCATGGCGCGGACATGTTGCGCCATGGACGCTTTGGACAGTTTCACATATTCGTCAGGATTGGATTTACGAAGTTCTGCCGCTTCTTCCAGAGACATTTTGGAAGGAACATATCCGTTGAGCGGGTCATGTGCAGATGTTTGGTCAGTCAGCACTTCCGGAATGAAGTTGCGCGCAATCATTTCAGGAAGAATATCTGCTGCATTGCCCACCAAGCCGATTGACAATGCCTTTCCTTCTTTCTTCGCTTCTTCTGCAAGACGGATTGCTTCGTCAAGTGAATGAGTTTTCACATCCGTATATCTTGTTTCGATACGGCGATCCACCCTGGTTTCATCCACATCGATGCCGATGCAGACTCCGCCGTTCATGGTGACGGCCAGCGGCTGAGCCCCTCCCATTCCTCCGAGACCGGCTGTGACGGTGATGGTGCCTTTCAATGTGCTGTTGAAATGCTGCTTCGCCAGTTCGGCAAATGTTTCATACGTACCTTGGACAATCCCTTGGGAACCGATGTAAATCCAGCTTCCCGCTGTCATTTGTCCGTACATCATCAGGCCTTTTTTGTCCAGCTCATGGAAGGTTTCCCAGTTGGCATAAGCCGGTACGATATTCGAGTTTGCGATCAGTACGCGAGGCGCATCTTCATGTGATTTAAAAATAGCAACCGGCTTTCCAGATTGGACGAGCAGAGTTTCATCGTTTTCAAGCTCTTTCAGCGAATCTACGATGGCATCGAAGCATTCCCAGTTACGGGCTGCTCTTCCGATTCCTCCATATACAACAAGGTCATCCGGATTTTCAGCTACATCTGGATCCAGGTTATTCATAAGCATTCTGAGGGCCGCTTCCTGCAGCCAGCCTTTTGTATTGAGTTCAGTTCCGCGATAGCGGACTACACGGTCATTTGTAATCGTTTTCATTCATAACAGCCTCCTTTTCTATATTTTCATTGTACAAGGAAAGTTCTGATATTTATTTATAAAATAAAAACTTTTTTATGTTTTATTTCCGATTCGTTTATTCGTAGTTCGTATTTTTATAATTTATTTCACCGGAAAAGGAAG
>DATBUB010000026.1:0-6676 GCA_036516555.1 Bacillaceae bacterium | reverse complement strand
ATCGTTTTCTAAACAAATAAATGCTTCCTCTAATTTTTGTAAGCAAAACCTCACTGAACGTGGAAAATGCTTATCTTGTAATAAATATTGAAGCACACATAGTAAGTTAGTTTGGCGATGCTTTTGTAAATAAGACTCCATCGCTTCCGACAACTCAAGTAAAAACGAACTGTCCGCTTCTACTAAGGAGCTAGCTATTTCCTTATGTTGCTCCAGTATAATTAAAGCCATACGAATCGTTTTTTCTGCACGCTCTAACCATTTCCCAACTTGCATGAAATAAAAAGGTACATCTCGATTCATCGAGCCTTCGATAAGCCCTGTCACCGTTAATGAAGTTTTACGAACATTTTGTAAAAAAGAGTTAAGAACGATAAGTGGAATGGGTCTTTCACGTTCTAATAGTTCTTGCTGTAAAGATAAATAAAAGTCATTTTGCAATTCCCAAAGCTCAATGGGGATGCTATCTCGAGTTACACGCGCATTTTCTCTAACGGCACATAAAGTAACATGAAGAGCGTTACAGTTATTAGTAGAAAAGAGTAAATATTCGATAAGTGGATTAACTCGAATCGACTTATATAAGGTCAAATACTCTTCTTTTGATGCGCAAATATTCAACACCGCTTCCCAATGATCGATGTATTCATTTTCTTCTCCAGATTGCTCCAACATATTCAACAGCTGTACTTGTAATATATGTGCATTCGATTGTGATCGTTCACTATATCGTGCCATCCAGTATAGTGCATCGGCTACTCGACTTAGCATATTGCAATTCCTCCTTTAATATCCACGTATCTTTTGCTCCGCCACCTTGTGAAGAATTTACGACTAAAGACCCTTCAATTTTGTCTTTCTTGTAATTTTGCTGGCAATTTTATCTTATGATGAGAAAAACAATTTGTGATAAAAGCGCCCGGAAGCTACAATGGAAATGGAAATAAACATATGGGGGAAAAACTAGATGAGTCAAAACACGGGACCGGCTTCGGATGGCCGGATACAATCATTGGATGTATTAAGGGGAATATCCCTTTTGGGCATCCTGCTTGTGAATATGATCAGCTTTCATTCGCCATTTGGCTATTATAACCCTTACGAATGGTGGAAATATGGAGATGCCACAGTATATACCTGGCTGGATATCTTTGTACAAGGAAGTTTTTATCCGATTTTTGCCATGATGTTCGGGTACGGAATGGTCATCATGCGGCAGCGGGCACACAAAAATGGAACTCCTTTTTATTCCGTTAGTATAAGAAGACTTTTAGTTCTGCTTTTTATCGGGATCCTGCATGTTTTTCTTGTCTGGCATGGGGATATATTGATTACCTATGCCCTCATGGGAATGGTTCTGCTGCTCTTTATCAGGCTGCCGGGGCCAATCCTGATGGGGGTGGCAGCCGTAATGTATTTGCTGCCGCAGCTTATCATCAGTGCACTTTTGATATTGATGGCCTCATTTGATTCCGTATCTCTTGCTGATTTTACTGATATTGTCGGGATGCAGCAGTCAGCTGCAGCGTATTCAACTGGCAGCTTTGCTGAAATTACAGGACAGAGAATCACGGATTGGGCGGTGCAAAATGGAATCAGGGAGGGCGGGCTATTCCTATATTTATTCATGATCCTTCCGCTCATGATGCTGGGTGCCGGTGCGGCAAAGCTTCACTGGCTTCAGAAGGCCGCTGCACAAAAGAAGAAATGGACAATCATTCTTCTCGTTGGCCTTATTCTCGGACTGGCCATTAAAACAATACCTATCAACTTCAGCACATCCATAAGCTATCAGTACGTTCAGGATGCCATCGGAGGACCTATTCTGGGGATTGCCTATGCGGCAGCCATCATCCTTCTGATGACAAGCCAAAAAGCGGGCAGGCTGTTAAAGCCTTTTGCATCCGCCGGGAAAATGTCCATTACATTGTATTTGATGCAATCCATAATAGGCACCCTCATTTTTTATCATTATGGACTCGGCCTGTATGGACAAGTTTCCATGGCGACAGGAACGTGGCTCGCTGTAGCGCTCTTTGCTTTGCAGGTAGTTTTTGCTGAACTTTGGCTCTCCAAATTCAGGCAGGGCCCTGTGGAAAGACTTTGGCGCTTGGGAACGTATGGGAAAAGAAAGATGAAGATGGAGGAATCAAAATGAGATTTATGTCATTTCATCACGAGGGCAGCGAAAAGTATGGTGTTGTCCATGAGGATGGCCAATTTGTTTGGGATATAAAAGCGATTGCAGCTGAAAACGGAAAAGAGTGCCCGGCGTCCCTTTTGGAGGGGATTGCTTCAGGCGAAGACTTTTACTCCAAAATGGACAATCTGCTGAAGTCTGGAGCTTCGGATAAGCATCTTATTTCCCTTGATAGCGTTAACTGGCTGCCGCCTATTCCAAGACCTGTAAAGAACATTATGTGTGTAGGTAAAAACTATAGGGATCATGCGATTGAAATGGGGAGCGAAGCGGATATACCGGAGCATGTGATGGTTTTTACAAAAGCCCCTACAACGGTCATTGGGCATGGCGGCAACATAGAGGCACATGGAAAAGTGACATCTGAGCTCGATTATGAAGGAGAGCTGGCGATTGTGATCGGGCGGAAGGGAAGGGATATTCCGCAAGAAAAAGCCCTTGATCATGTGTTCGGGTACACCATTGTAAATGATGTGACGGCCAGGGACCTGCAGCAGAGACATAAACAATTTTTCATAGGAAAGAGTTTGGATTCATCTTGTCCAATCGGGCCATGGATTGTGCACTCAAGTGCGGTCGGTGACCCCAACCATTTGGATATTGAAACGAGAGTGAACGGGGAAATTCGCCAAAAGTCCAATACCAGCCACTTCATCTTCCCTGCAGAAGAGATTATTTCGGTGCTGTCGAGGGGAATGACGCTGGAGCCGGGCGACATAATTGCAACAGGAACTCCCGCAGGCGTGGGGAAAGGATTCAAGCCTCCGAGATTCCTCAGCAGCGGTGACAAAATCGAGATAACCATCCAGGGAATCGGACAATTAAACAATATTGTGAAATAGCACTCAGTTTCGATATTGGAAATGACTTTTATGATAAGATAAGGTGTGGAGCAGGTAAATATTAGCTGACGAGCAAAGAGGAGGAAGAATACAGATGTTTGACCACACACATGCACATATTACAACATGGGTTCTCGCCCTTGTTTTATTCGCAATCGCATTATTTTTGCAAAAGAGCGGGAACCAAAAAGGCGCAAAAATTGTACATATGGTTCTGCGCTTGTTCTACTTATTGGTCATCGCAACCGGACTCATGCTTTTCATCAGGCATCAAAGCTTTAACGCTGCCCTTTACGGAATGAAGTTCCTTGGCGGCATCGTTGTCATTTCCATGATGGAAATGATTCTTGTGCGTTTGGGCAAGAACAAAAAGACAACTGCTTTTTGGATCGTTTTCATCCTTGCACTGGCGGCAACCTTCTATCTTGGTTTGGAGCTGCCGCTGGGCTGGACTTTGTAAACAAAATGGGCGCCAATGGGCGTCCTCTTTTTTTTTTACGGGCGAAGCCCATCACCCGCATGTATACTGATCTGGGGTACATGGAAACCTTGCGCTGATTTTATAGGGGCAATAATCGGCAATTTTTTTAGTGAGCGGTTAAATATGGGATGACAGAAGGGGGACTTTTCATTAAAATGTAAATAAGCATGTAAATTGTCTGAATATGTCCAATAAACTGATGGTGGTGGCATAAGGCTTGATACGAACTTTTAGTTATACTGTCGAAAGTGAAAGCAGACTTTTGGAATGGATTCACAAAAAGGACCTTACATCTCAAAAAAATCTCCTCATTCAAGCATTTGCTCCTTCCCTGAACGCGGAAGAAATGGAGCAGATGAGAATCTTCCTTACAAAACACCTTCCCCAAGCGGTCATAGCAGGCTGCAATTCTCCGTCAGCATCTCTCAATGGGAACATCGAAAGGGAAAAGACCGTGTTGTCCTTCTCTATTTTTCAGCGCACATCGCTGCGCTCTCGATTAATTGCAGCGAATAGCGGAAAAGCAGAGTATGTTCCAAGCGCAGGGGCAGCCGATCAGACAAAAGCTGTATTTGTTTATGCCGTCCAATCGTCGTCTATTCTGAGACAAACGTTACATGCCTTGTCTGACAGGCACCCGGAGGTTTGTATAACGGGAGGCGTCATCGGATCTGCTGCCGGCAGATACCCGCCTTGCGTGTTCAATAATGATGGTGTTTCAACTGAAGGAATTGTTTTTGTATCATTAGCAGGGGAAGGTCTTTCCGTTTCATCCCGGCTGATCAACCAGCATCAAATTCCTGGACCTTCCATAACCGTAACGGATGCGGATGGAAAGGTAATCACAGGGCTGAACAGGCAAAATCCATCCGCTGTTCTTGAACGGTATCTCGGATATGCTTATATGAAAACGTTTGCTAAGGGTGAATACCCTGAATTTTCCTTTATTCTTGAAAGCAATCGGGAGTATATGGTTCCCGGCTTTTTGCGGCAAGATGGATTCATAGAGTTTCCTTGCAGAGTGGAACAGGGAGACAGGCTCCGCATCGGTGTCTTAAACCTTGAAGAGCTCAACAGGTCCATCGATGAATATGCTGCAAGAATAAAAGAAACGGAAACCGTTTTTGGTTTTCATAGCATACATCAATTTAACTGCAAAAAGCAAAGCCTGATAAGGGAGAGGAAGCTTGCGGGCAGTGCCTCCCTGCTTAGCGGGATGCTTTGCCATAATGTGATTTCTAATGAAGGTCCGTCTCTGGAGTGCCATTTCGCAAACTCTTATTTATGCCTATCCGAAACTGCCTGGGATGACTGCTGGGATGATGCATCCAGACATGTATGTGAAGCCCCTGCCTCAGAAGTTGCCGTTTGGGAAGCCATGACAAAGCTGGTCCAGGCCTCTGCGGAGGATTATAAAAAGCTTTCTGCCAGGTATGCGGCCACAAAGGAATACTATCATTCCATAGTGGAGAATAATCCGGATATTATTTGCACAGTGGACTTGGAAGGACATTTTACCAGCGTCAATCCCGCTTTCGTCAAAACATTCGGCTATACAATGGACCAGCTGGAAGGTGTCAGTGCCTTATCTTTCGTCCATGGTCGTGAAAGGAGAAAGATAGAAAAGGAGTTTCAAAAAACCATTGAAGGAAAAGCCGCTTATTTTGAAATAAAGCTGAGAGTCAAGTCAGGAAGGACGGATATTTTCGAGATTCATCTCATTCCTGTCACTGTAAAAGGGGAATGTGTCGGAGTTTTTGGGGTGGGACATAAAATCACGGAGCAGCGCCGAATTGAAGAGAAAATGAAAAGAATGGCCTACTTTGATGAGCTGACCGGACTCCCGAACCGGGCGAATTTTGTCCGGCTGTTAAAAAAAGAAGTTCGCAAGGCAGAAGCCGGCGGGAGAAGCCTGGCTGTCATGTTCCTGGATTTAGAACGGTTTAAGGTCATCAATGATACGTTTGGCCATCATGCGGGGGATATTGTCTTAAAGGAACTCGCAAACCGAATCCTCTCCGTATTGCCGGATCATGCCTTTCTTGGCAGATTCGCCGATGACAAGTTTACGATCTTGCTGGCGGAGAATGCCAAACCGGAAGAGATCATACATGTAGGAAATCATGTTTTTAAAACCTTTCAGCAGCCATTCATTTTTGATTCCCAAGAGTTCTTTGTCACTGTGAGCATTGGAGCGAGCATGTATCCGTTCGATGGGATACATGAAGTGGATCTGATGAAAAACGCTGACGCTGCCTTGAATCGTGCCAAGCATACCGGGGTAAAAGGAATCTCTTTCTACTCCGATAATATGAATAAGGAAAGCCTCCAAAGAATGGAATTGGAAAGGAGCCTCAGGAGGGCGATTGAAAATGAAGAGTTTTTTATCGCCTATCAGCCCATCATTGATTCCCGGTCCAGGGAAGTGAAGGCCTGTGAAGCCCTGATCCGTTGGGAGCATCCCGTCCAGGGGATTATCCCGCCCTCGGAATTTATCCCGATAGCAGAGGAAACAGGCTTGATCGGTCCGCTGGGTAACTGGGTGATGAAATCTGCCTGCCGGCAAGTGAAGGAATGGCAGGATGACGGATTTTCCGGTTTGCATATTGCCGTGAATGTATCTGCACATCAATTTCAGAACAGACGATTTGTAGAGGATGTAAAAAACGCTCTTGCCTATTCGGGGCTGGAGCCGGAATTTTTACACCTTGAATTGACGGAAAGTGCGATGCTCAATCAAATGATGGAAACCATCAATACCATGAAGGCGTTGGGAGAATTGGGCGTGAAGATTTCCATTGATGATTTCGGCACAGGCTATTCCTCTCTAAGCTACTTAAAACACTTGCCGATACAGAAGCTGAAAATAGACAGATCCTTTATCAGCCAGCTATCCATAGATTCACCTGATTTTGCCATCGTCAATGCCATTTTAACAATGGGACATGGCCTTGGACTTAAGGTGGTGGCGGAAGGGGTAGAGTCGGAGGAACAGCTGGATCTGGTGACAAGGCTCGGCTGCGATTTTGCCCAGGGTTACCTCATTGAAAAACCGTTGGAAGCCACCCGGTTTATGCAGTGGTATTACACCGCCAGCTTGTGAACATTTCATAACATTGTCGGTTACGGGTTTGACGGGAAGAGACATAAAAG
>DATBUB010000025.1:0-10469 GCA_036516555.1 Bacillaceae bacterium | reverse complement strand
GATACCGGAAAGCATAAAAGCACATATCCAGGCCTCCTGTCCGTGGAAGGCGCCAAGAATCACCTTGCCCTCCACATCGACAAGGCTAAGGCGGCATTGAAACAGACGGGTCTCCAAACAGCCCGCCTTGAGGAAATGACAGATTTGCTTGCCGCACGCGACCGCTGACGGCAACAGGGCTGCATTGAAAAATCAGCTCCATTGTGGTATAATTTGATCAGATTGCAGGATGATGCAGTATTCTAGTCGATCTACCGGTTCTGAAGGTGGGCCTAAAAATCCACTAAAGGGCACATCGATGAAGTTCCTTGTTCCGGCTTGAGGAGCCCAGCCTTGGGTCGGAGCTGGGAGTAAAGGTATAAGGGCGATCCACAATGGCATGTGGGCGTAGACCCTTTACCGCGGAGGCTTTGCATGTTTCGGCTGGCTAAAATGCATGTGCATGAACGGCAAAGTATAGACCTGCGATGTGATGAGGGCATCACTAGCAGCGTAGCCTGCCTTGAGTGAAGTTTGAGGGGATTATGGTTATAAGAGGACAGATTCGGTTGGCCATCGTCCTGTTCTTTTTCGTCCATATGAAATCGGCTTTGCAAAAGAGGCTAGGAACCCGGTTAAAGGTTGTTGAGGAAATCTCCTAGACTGTTCCTTGTGACATGGCTGGAGGATTATAGTGCGGACTAAGTGGCAATCCAGTCTGGCAGATGGCGACACTGCCAAGACAGGTTTAAAGGGAAACCGCCGGCATGGCGACATACGGTACCTGCCTGGGAAAACCTACTGGACCTAAGCCGTAATTTTTACTCCAGTCATGATCATCCGGCATTATTCAGATCAGAAATGGTGAATGGATTAACATATGAGAGAATTAATGAGAAAATCAATAAAGTGGAGTATCAGTATTGCCGTTATCACATTTGTGTTAGCGGCTATTTTTTCAATCGCTTCCAATGGTGTGTTAAATGGCGTGACTTGGTCCCTTGGACTGCTGGTTGTGCTCTTTATTGTGTTGATTGGGATATTCTTTGATATGATAGGTATTGCTGCAGCAGCTGCAGATGAAACGCCCTTCCATTCCATGGCTGCCAGGAAAGTTTACGGTGCCAAGCATTCGATACGTATTGTCCGGAATGCGGACCGGTTCGCAAGCTTTTGCAACGATGTCATCGGGGACATCTCGGGAATCATAAGCGGAACAGCAGCAGCGCTTGTCATCATCCAGCTTTCCCAAAGCATGGATATATCCAGAAATTCCGTGCTGGAGTACGGAATCAATGTGGGACTCACCAGCATGATTGCAGCCCTTACAGTGGGCGGTAAAGCGTTTGGGAAATCCTTTGCCATTACATATTCCCGCGATATCATTTTCCAAGTGGGAAAAGTGCTGCATTTCCTTGAGGAGAGCCTCCACATCACCATCATAAAGGACAGCAGGAGAAAGAAGACAAAGCAAAAATCCAAGAAACGAAAGTGAGTGGTCCGCTTGGATCTATTATCGATAAAAGACCCTTCCTTCCTTAAAAAAATGGACAATGCGGAGCTTGAAAGGCTCAGTCAGGAAATCAGGCAATTTCTCATTGAGAAATTGTCTGTAACCGGCGGCCATATCGGCCCCAATCTGGGTGTCGTTGAATTGACCATTGCCCTTCATAAATGCTTTGACAGTCCAAAAGATAAGATTATTTGGGATGTAGGACATCAATCCTATGTCCATAAAATCCTGACGGGAAGGGCTGGCCAATTTGAAAGCCTAAGGCAATATAAAGGATTGTGCGGTTTTCCAAAAATGGTTGAAAGCGAGCATGATGTATGGGAAACCGGCCACAGTTCCACATCCCTTTCTGCAGCCATGGGGATGGCTATTGCAAGGGATATTAAAGGAGACGGGTCATATGTGATACCGGTCATCGGCGATGGTGCATTGACAGGCGGAATGGCCCTGGAAGCCCTGAACCATATCGGCCATGAGCAAAAAGATATGATTGTGGTCCTGAATGATAATGAAATGTCCATTGCTCCCAATGTCGGTGCACTGCATAATGTACTCGGAAGGCTCAGGACAGCAGGCAAGTATAATTGGGCAAAGGACGAGCTGGAGTATCTGCTTAAGAAAATACCTGCAGTTGGAGGGAAGCTGGCAGCTACAGCGGAAAAGGTGAAAGACAGCCTCAAATACCTCCTTGTATCCGGAGTCTTTTTCGAAGAGCTTGGATTTACCTACCTCGGCCCTGTGGACGGACATGATTTTGCCAGTCTTTTTGAAAACTTCCAATATGCGAAGAAAACAAAAGGACCGGTATTGTTGCACGTCATAACGAAAAAAGGCAAGGGCTACTCTCCGGCTGAATTGGACAAAGTGGGGACGTGGCATGGCACTGGCCAATATAAAATTGATACCGGAGACTTAATCAAGTCCGTGAATGCAGGACCGTCCTGGAGTGCCCTTGTCAGTGAAACCGTCCGTAAGCTTGCACGTGAAGATAAGCGGATTGTGGCCGTAACACCGGCTATGCCGGTCGGTTCGAAACTGGAGGGCTTCGCCAGTGAATTTCCTGACCGAATGTTTGATGTGGGAATTGCGGAACAGCATGCTGCAACAATGGCAGCGGGTCTTGCCACCCAAAAAATGAAGCCGTTCCTGGCCATTTACTCAACCTTCCTGCAAAGGGCTTATGACCAGGTGCTCCATGATATTTGCCGGCAAAATTTGAATGTGTTCATCGGTGTTGACCGTGCCGGACTTGTCGGTGCAGATGGAGAGACACACCAGGGAGTATTTGACATTGCCTTCTTGCGGCATCTCCCCAATATGGTCCTCATGATGCCAAAGGATGAAAATGAAGGGCAGCATATGGTCAACACGGCCATCCAATATGACAATGGACCGATTGCCATGCGCTTCCCGAGAGGAAATGGCTATGGGGTTCCAATGGACTCCGAGCTCAAGACCATCCCGATCGGTTCGTGGGAAATTCTTAAACAAGGTCAGGATGCAGTCATCCTTACATTCGGCACTACCATTCCCATGGCACTCGAAGCGGCAAACCGTCTTGAAAAGCAAGGTGTTTCGATACAGGTCGTAAATGCAAGGTTCATCAAACCTCTAGATGAAGCGATGATGCATGATATCCTTCATACCGGCTTGCCGATATTGACCATTGAAGAAGCTGTTTTGCAAGGGGGCTTCGGAAGTGCTGTACTTGAGTTTGCACATGACCATGGGTATCAGGATACAGTGATCGAACGTATGGGGATCCCCGACCGCTTTATTGAACATGGAAGCGTCAAGGAGTTGCTTAAAGAAATCGGCATGACGACGGAACATGTGGTAAACAAGCTATATTCCATCCTTCCGAAAAAGCGGAGAAGGGCCTAAATATGAAAGCTAAGAAGCAAAGACTGGATATATTGCTTGTGGAACGCGGCTTGGCTGAAACACGGGAGAAAGCAAAGCGGGCCATCATGGCGGGCATTGTATACTCCAATGAAGTCAGGCTCGAGAAGCCGGGCGAAAAGGTAGGTGAGGACATCCCTTTGACCGTGAAAGGGAATGACCTGCCTTATGTCAGCAGGGGGGGCCTAAAGCTCGAAAAAGCTTTGAAGGAATTTTCCCTGACGGTGGAAGGTAAAATATTGCTTGACATCGGTGCGTCAACAGGCGGATTCACGGATTGTGCTCTTCAGAACGGAGCCATTCTTTCCTATGCCCTTGATGTCGGCTACAATCAACTTGCCTGGAAGCTGCGGCAGGACGAACGGGTCATCGTCATGGAAAGGACCAATTTCCGCTATGCTTCGCCTGAAGACTTTTCTTCCGGCCTTCCTGATGTCGCGAGTATTGATGTATCTTTCATATCCCTTACCCTTATCCTCCCTGTCCTGAAAAACATCTTGAAGCCCGGCGGCGATGTTGTGGCACTTATCAAGCCTCAATTTGAAGCAGGCAGGGAACAGGTTGGCAAGAAAGGGATTGTCCGCGAACCGCGCATACATGAAGAAGTAATCAACAAGATAACAGCCTTCGCCATGGGTGAAGGCTACGACGTCATGAATCTCACTTTTTCACCTATCACGGGCGGGGAAGGAAATATTGAATTCCTCATCCATTTGCAATGGGATGGGGAGGCAGCACAGAAAGGGAACGACCGGTCTCCTGCTTCCATTTCCGATGTAGTGAGAACCGCCCATGAACAATTAAAGAAAGAATCACGATAAAGGGCAGCCGTAAAGGATTGCCCTTTTTTGCCGCTAAATTTATAATGTTAAGGAAGATGTATAGTGCGGTATAAAAATACAAACGCTTCAACATAAAAAGGTGGGTATAGGATGACGAAAGGACAGCGGCACATTAAAATTAGAGAACTGATCGGCAACAGGGAGATTGAAACACAGGATGATTTGGTGGACTGCCTGAAAAGGGAAGGTTTTAATGTTACACAAGCGACCGTGTCACGAGACATCAAGGAATTGCATCTGGTGAAGGTTCCGCTTCCGGACGGGAGGTATAAATACAGCCTACCGGCGGATCAGCGCTTCAATCCCCTGCAAAAGCTTAAACGCGCATTGACGGATTCATTCGTCGGCATTGATTCTGCCCAAAATCTTCTTGTCATGAAGACCCTTCCCGGCAATGCACAGGCGGTTGGGGCATTGATCGACCATTTGGACTGGAGCGAAATCATGGGGACCATTTGCGGAGATGATACATGCCTGATCATTTGCCGTTCTGCAGAAGACGCTCAGACAGTAAACGATAAATTCATTGAAATGCTGTAAGGAAGCGAGGCGACCATACCCTTGTTACAGGAGTTATCCATTAAGAATTTTGCTATCATTGACCACATCAACATTTCATTTGAGAAAGGGCTCACGGTTCTTACAGGTGAAACCGGAGCGGGAAAATCCATTATCATCGATGCTGTCCATCTGCTGGCAGGTGGCCGCGGTTCAGCCGAATTTGTAAGACATGGTGAGAAAAAATCAGAAATTGAGGGTTTGTTTTATATTGAAGACGGCCATCCGTGTTATAAAAGGGCCAATGAATTTGGAATTGAAATCGAAGAAGGAATGGTTGTCGTAAGGAGAGAAATCAACAGCAGCGGAAAAAGCATATGCCGTATAAACGGGAAGCTGGTGACCATTGCCGTTCTTCGTGAGGTTGGGAGTACACTGATAGATATACATGGACAGCATGAACACCAGGAACTGATGGATGAATCCCTGCACCTGCAGCTGCTCGACCAATTTGGCAAGCCTGAAATCGCCCGGGCGCTGTCGGCATATCAGGAGGTATTCAAGGAATATGACCAAACGGCAAAAAGGATCAGGCAGCTGAGTGAAAATGAACAGCAGATGGCACACCGGCTGGATCTCATCCAGTTTCAGCTGAAGGAAATCCAGAAAGCCGATTTAAAGCTGAATGAAGATGAAGAATTAACGGAGGAGAAGAGAAGGCTCTCCAACTTCGAAAAACTTCACGAAGCCGTTCAGACGGGCTATGAGGGACTTCAGGGCGAACAGCGGGCTTTGGATTATGTCGGCCATGTCATGAGCCAGCTGGAAACGGCTGCAGAGCTGGACTCCGCTTATTCGCCGGTGTTGGAGTCGGTGGCAAGCAGCTATTATGCCTTGGAGGATGCTTCCATCTTTTTAAGGAATGAATTAGACCGGCTGGAATTTGATCCGGCACGCCTGAATGAAATTGAAACAAGGCTGAACGAAATCAATCAGCTGAAACGAAAATACGGGTCATCCATAGGCGACATTCTGGAGTACGCCGCTAAAATCGAAGAAGAAATTGAAACGATCACAAACCGCGATACAAGGGTGGAACAGCTGCAAAAGAAACTGGCTTCCCTTAGGGAAGATTTGATCCTTGAAGGTCAAAACCTTACCGCTTTGCGGAAAAAATGGGCAAAAAAATTAACGAACGCCATTCATCGGGAATTAAAACAGCTTTATATGGACAAGACTGTATTTGAAGTCATGTTTATGCAGCAGGATAGGCAGGAACCTGCATTTAAAAAAGACGGAATAGATGAAGTTCAATTTTATCTTTCAACCAATCCCGGCGAACCGCTGAAGCCCTTGTCCAAAGTGGCATCAGGCGGAGAACTGTCGCGTATCATGCTCGCTTTAAAAACCATTTTCTCCAAACATCAGGGAGTTACATCCATCATCTTTGATGAGGTGGATACGGGTGTCAGCGGAAGGGTGGCCCAGGCCATTGCGGAAAAAATACATGAGGTTTCCATCCATTCACAAGTTCTGTGCATTTCCCATCTGCCTCAAGTGGCTGCCATGGCGGATACCCATCTCCTTATTTCGAAAGAGACAAATGCAGGCAGGACAAGAACCAAATTGAAAAGCTTGGATTTGGATGAGAAGGTTCGGGAAATAGGGCGCATGATTTCGGGTGTTGAAATCACTGACCTGACAAAAGAACACGCAAAAGAGCTTTTAGAATTGGCCTATACGATAAAAAACACTTGAAAAGCTATCCTGTTATGGACAGCTTTTTTCTTTGCTTCAAGTTATAAATGCCCTTTAACGGGGCTACATTAAGGATGTGGACTAGAAGCGAGGAGAGTGAACGAAAGTGAACATCGAACGGCTTAGAAAATTTACAGGCGGAATTCTCCTTGTTTCTCTTTTACTGGGGGGCTTTTCAAAGCCTTTTCAAGATTATTTGCGCATACCGCTTGACCTGACCATGATGGAGGGGCAGGAAGAGGTTATTTTCAAATCACCTGCAGTCGCAGTATCGGCTGCAGGACAAGGCAGCCTCGAAGTCGATGAAAACAACCAGGCAGTTTCGATCCAGGGGAAAAATGCCGGTGAGGATAAGCTTGTGTTTGAATTGGCTGGAATTCCGGTCAAAAATGTGGATGTCAAAGTTCTGAAGAATTTCAAAATCCATCCCGGCGGCCAATCGATCGGCGTAAAACTGAACACGCTCGGTGTTCTTGTCGTAGGGCATCACCTGGTGGAGTCTTCCTCAGGGAAAGTATCTCCCGGTGAAGAGGCTGGAATAAAAGTGGGGGATATCCTGACTTCCATTAACGGCAATAAAATTGATAGCATGTCAGATGTGGCCAAGCTGTCAGAGGAAGCCGGCAAAAATGGAAGGCCGCTCGATATCACCGTACAGCGAGAAAAGACCAAATTTGAAACAAAACTGACGCCCTTGATGGATGAGAAAGAACAAGCATACAAACTGGGGCTCTATATAAGGGATTCTGCTGCAGGCATTGGGACCATGACTTTTTTTGAGCCCACATCCAAAAAGTATGGAGCGCTTGGACATGTAATCTCTGACATGGATACGAAAAAACCAATTGTAGTGGATAATGGGCAGATTTTGAAATCAACCGTTACATCTATCGAAAAAGGAAAAAACGGGAATCCGGGTGAAAAGCTTGCGAGGTTTTCCGATGACAGTGACGTCATAGGGAATATTACTCTCAACAGTCCATTCGGGATATTTGGAACTCTCAATCAGGCATTGTCCAACGGTATTTTTGACAAGCCAATGCCGATTGCCCTTTCCCATCAAGTGAAAGAGGGGAAGGCGCAGATCTTGACGGTCGTTGACGGCAGCGAGGTCAAGGCTTACGACATAGAAATCATAAGCACGACACCACAGAAATTTCCGGCGACAAAAGGAATGGTCATCAAAGTGACGGATCCGAAACTTCTGGAAAAAACAGGAGGAATTGTCCAGGGAATGAGCGGAAGCCCGATTCTCCAGGAAGGAAAAATAGTTGGAGCGGTAACACATGTTTTCGTCAATGATCCGACTTCGGGCTACGGAGTCCATATTGAGTGGATGCTCCATGAAGCGGGGATCGATATTTATGGAAAAAGCGGTCAGAAGGCAAGTTGATTTTTGCAAGGGGGCTTGAGAGAGCCCTTTTTTGTTGTGTTTGTTTATGGTAAGATTAGGGTAAAGAAAATTCGACAAACACTACATTGTCATTGGCGAAATCAGTCGAAAAACAAAGTAAACGGAAGTATTTCAAAGAAAAACTTATATATTTAAGCATTTTTGAAAAAATTAAAGGAAAAACGCTTTCTTCGTCGTAATAATCTGTTAGAATGAAAATGATTAAATGATTATAAATGGGACTTGAGGAGGAAGCAGGAAGTGAAGAAAATAAAAGTATGTATTGTAGATGATAATCGAGAATTGGTTGGTTTGCTGGATGAATACATTTCGGCGCAAGAAGATATGGAAGTCATCGGGACAGCCCATAATGGACAGGAATGTTTGACCCTTCTTTCCGAAGTTTCGCCGGATGTTTTAATATTGGATATCATCATGCCCCATCTGGACGGATTGGGTGTTCTTGAACGTATCAGGGAGTCTGGCCATATTTCATTCCCAAATGTCATCATGCTTACAGCTTTTGGCCAGGAAGACGTGACCACCAAAGCGGTGGAGCTTGGCGCATCCTATTTCATCCTCAAGCCCTTTGATATGGATCACCTGGCAAACCATATACGTCAAGTGAGCGGAAAATCTGCTCCTGCAACCAGAAAGCCAGTCCAAAGCAGGGCAGCGCAACAGGATCAAAAACCGAAAAATCTGGAAGCCAGCATTACCTCTGTCATCCATGAAATAGGAGTCCCGGCACATATTAAAGGATATCTATATTTGAGGGAAGCCATTTCCATGGTATATAACGACATTGAACTGCTTGGGTCCATCACAAAGGTTCTGTATCCGGATATAGCCAAAAAGTTCAATACTACCGCCAGCCGTGTCGAACGTGCCATCCGGCATGCCATTGAAGTGGCGTGGAGCCGGGGAAACATCGATTCCATCTCCTCCCTGTTCGGCTACACAGTCAGCATGTCAAAGGCCAAGCCCACCAACAGTGAATTCATTGCCATGGTGGCAGACAAGCTGAGGCTGGAGCACAAAGCGTCCTGAAAGGAAAAATGAAAACAGCCTTGCGGATTTGGCAATATCAAATCCCAAGGCTTTTTTTTCGCACATCTGCCGAATAACGGGTATGATGATAGAAAATATTTCAGGCGGAGGGGAATGTATGACATTGATTTTTGCACATAGAGGATCAGCCGGAACCCATCCTGAAAATACAATGGACGCTTTTAAAGCTGCGGAGAAATTCGGTGCGGATGGCATTGAACTGGACGTCCAGCTTTCCTCAGACGGAGAAATCGTGGTAATCCATGATCACACGGTGGACAGGACCACCAATGGTAGTGGAATGGTAAAGGACTTTACGCTCGATCAGCTTAAAAAGCTGAAGGCCAACTATCATTTCAAGCATTTTTTTAAACGGTCTTCCCGGATTCCATCTTTGAAAGAAGTCTTTGAATGGATGAAGGGGAACAGCCTCGTTTGCAATATTGAGCTGAAAAACAGTGAGATTCCATATGAAGGCCTGGAAGACAAGGTAATGGCAATGATCAGGGAGTACGGATATGAATCCCGGATTGTCATCTCTTCTTTTAACCATTATTCGCTCGTATATTGCAGGCAAATTTGTCCGGAAGTCGAGACTGCGCCTTTATACAAGGATATGCTCTATGAGCCATGGGAATACGCAAAGTCCATTCTGGCCAGCGGAATACATCCTAAGCTTAGGGCCGCTCCTGCTGCTGTCATAGCCGCTACCATGGAAAGGGGCTTTGCGGTAAGACCCTATACGGTAAATAAGCAGAAAGAGATGAAAAAACTGTTTGAAATCCGCTGTTCCGCCATCATTACTGATTTTCCGGAGAAGGCCTATCTTTTGAGAGAAAAAATACAGGAAAAATAAAGGTGTCCCGCATGCTCTGCAAAAATGCAGTGATTGCGGGACACCTTTTTTGTTAGAGTTCTTCTTTTGACTTTTCCCTTGCCTTCCGTTCTCTTTCCCGCTTTTCCATTCTGAATCGCTCCTGAACTTTGTTGCGCTTTCTGTCCCTGTGCAAGATAAACCCTGCAATAAAGCCGAGTCCGATGAGAAAAAACAACAACCCTGCAATAAATTGCAGTGAGAGATAGGGGAATGGAGGCTGGAGAATCCCGAACAGCATATCCCGCATCAGTTTGATGCCGTATGCAGCCAAAGCACCAGGAATCAAAAGGATCAATAATGCTAATAACCGGACCATATGGTTCTCCTTTACTGTACAGCCTACAGGAAAATCATATAATATGGGTCCAATTTGTCAAGGACCCTGCTTTCCTATACAATAAAGCATGAAAGATATTGCATAACCATTGACTGAGGTGGATGAATTGCAAAAGGTTTTGGTTGTCGGCGGGGGAAAAGGCGGCAGTGCCATCATAAAAATGCTGGATGAAACCCAGTTTCTTTCTGTTTATGCCGTGGTGGACAGGAATGAAAATGCAGAAGGAATGGTGCTTGCCCGAGAGAAAGGAATTTCCACGGGGCTCGATTGGCGGGAATTTCTTGATGAAACAACCGATATCGTCATTGAAGTAACCGGTG
>DATBUB010000024.1:0-11829 GCA_036516555.1 Bacillaceae bacterium | reverse complement strand
TCCATCAGGTCAATTTCCCCTTTGATCAGTGCATTCAGACGGGCGGAGTTGTCTTCAATGACTTTAAAAATCACTTTGTCGACCTTTGGCAGGCCCTTTTGCCAATAACCATCATTTTTCACAACTGTAATCGTATCTTTTTGTTTCCAGTTTTCAAATTTGAAAGGACCAGTCCCAATAGGGTTTTGATGATATTTACCGCCATGCTTCTCAAAAGCGGCGGGACTGGAGATGCCAAAAGGCGACATGGCCAGGTTCTTCAAGAATGGCGCCTGAGGACGGAACAGGGTGAATTCCACCTTATGATCATCAACGGCTTTCACGTCCTTAATGACGGCCGAATCTTCCCCTTTATATCCCCCAAATTGAGATTTATAATAGGGGAAGCTTTCTTCCGGCCCTTCCATCCATCGCTCGAAGTTTTTTACCACGGCTTCTGCATTGAAATCCGTTCCGTCATGAAACTTGATTCCTTCTTCCAGCTCAAACGTATACGTTAGTCCGTCATCTGAAATATCCCACTTTTTTGCCAGATGCGGCTTGATCTCCGTGCTGTCCTTTTCATATTCAACAAGTGTTTCAATGATCTGCTCCGTGACAATCAGTGATTCTCCGTCCGTCACTGATGCCGGGTCAAGCTTGACGGAATCTCCTCCTCGTCCGTATACAAGCAACCCGCCTGACTTGCCTCCCCCTTCGCTGCCGCCCGATTTTTGAGAATTACATCCTGTCAGGGCGAGCGTCAAAACAAGCATGGCAACAAACAATTGGACCATTTTTTTTCTCATTGTGTTCCCCCCGTATTTATTTTTTGTTCTTTAATATATACACCCTTGTCATCATATAGATGACAGGCGGCATAATGATCTTTGGAAATTTCCCTGAAACCCGGTCGAATATGCGCGCATAGCTCCATGGCATAGGGACACCGTGTATGGAAGGCGCAGCCTTTGGGAGGATTTTGCGGACTCGGCACATCTCCCTGCAAAATGATTCGCTCCTTTTGGCTTTTCGGCTCAGGCAAAGGGACAGCAGAAAGGAGAGCCTCCGTATACGGGTGCTTCGGGTTCTCGTAAAGGTTCCCTCCCGGTGCCATCTCCACGATTCTCCCCAGGTACATGACCCCCACCCTGTCTGCAATATGCCTGACAACAGCCAGATCATGGGCGATAAATAAATACGTTAGCTGAAAATCCTGTTGTAAGTCCTGCATTAAATTTAGAATTTGTGATTGGATGGAAACATCAAGGGCTGAAACCGGTTCATCCGCTACAATCAACTTGGGGTGAAGCGAAAGAGCACGGGCAATGCCGATTCTTTGGCGCTGTCCCCCGCTGAACTGATGCGGGTATCTCTTGGCATGATAAGAACTGAGTCCCACGACATCCAGAAGCTCGTCCACTCTTTCTTTCCTTCGCTTTCTGTCGGTCATCCCATGGACAATCAAAGGCTCTTCCAATATTTTTTCAACATTATGTCTGGGATTCAAAGAAGCGAAAGGATCCTGAAAAACCATCTGCATCTCCCTTCGCAGCTTTCTCATCGCTTCAGGAGGAAGGTTTGTGATATCCTGGCCTTCAAAAAAGATCTTTCCGTGATCGGGTTCCTGAAGCCTGAGCAATGTCCGCCCAGCAGTTGATTTGCCACAGCCGCTTTCGCCAACAAGACCTAACGTCTCTCCTTTCCGTATGGAGAACGAAATTTCATCAACAGCAACGACTTCTCCTTTTTTTCCTCCAAACACACCTCCTTTTACCGGAAATGTTTTCTTTAAGCCGGAAACCTCAAGCAAGGGCATGGTCATTGGCCGTTTCCTCCCTGTCTGTCTGGTATAGCCAGCATCTGACCTTTTGCTCTTTTGTGACCGGGAGCAGTTCAGGAGCGTTCTCGAGACACCGTTCAAAAGCATGAGGGCACCGGGGGGCAAATTCACATCCTGTTTTGATGGTTCCCGGCCTCGGTACATTCCCGGGTATGGAATACAGCCGTTCCTTCCTGCTGCGAAGGTCGGGAACCGATTTGAGCAATCCGGCTGTATATGGATGTTTCGGATCCTGAAACAGCGATAAGACAGGAGCTTCTTCCACGATTTTCCCCGCATACATGACCAGCACTCTTTCACACATTTCAGCCACTACCCCAAGATCATGGGTGATCAGCATGATCGATGTCCCTTTCTCGTTGTTTAATTTCCTCATCAGCTCCAGAATTTGAGCTTGAATCGTCACATCCAAGGCTGTTGTAGGCTCATCTGCAATCAGCAGTTCGGGTTCACAGATCATGGCCATGGCAATCATGACCCTCTGCCTCATCCCTCCCGAAAGCTGGTGTGGGTATTCTTTCATGATCTGCTTTGCCCTGGGAAGGCCAACCTCTTCAAGAATTTTTACTGCTTTGTCCGCTGCTTTCCTTTTTGTTGTTTTGTTATGTATCCTGACGGCTTCTGTCAACTGATCTCCTATCGTGAAAACGGGATTCAGGCTGGTCATCGGTTCCTGAAAAATCATGGCGATATCGTTGCCTCGTATGTGGCACATTTGGCGCTCCGGCAGTTTGATGAGGTTTTCTCCCTTAAAATAAATGTTGCCTTCAATCCTTGCCAGGGGCTCAGGCAGCAGCCTCATGATCGAAAGAGACGTAATGCTCTTCCCGCAGCCCGACTCACCTACGATTCCCAATATTTCCTTCTGCCTAATGGCAAAATCAATCCCCCTGACCACAGGGATTTCCCCGGAATCGGTTGAAAAGGAGGTCTTCAACCCTTCCACTCTTAAAACAGGTTCATTCATGAAGCAGCACTCCCAATTGACCGTTTGTTTTGAATTGTAGCACTATTTGAAAACCCGCTCAATCAATAAAATGAAAGCGTTTTCAACATTTCTTTACATCTTTCTTTTTAGTTCAACACAAATCGACAAAATTCTTTTTATTCCTTTGTTGTCCAAGAGTAATCTTCGTTCATAAATTCTGCTAACAAGAGAATATTAAGGCTAAGCATGTATGAAAGGACAACGCCATGGACCAATTTGACAATCGTTCCCTGCCCTTGGATAAAGGGCCATCGAAGAGATGGGTATCCATATCCCTTGCATCCATTCCGCTCATCATGACGCTTGGGAATTCCATGTTGATCCCACTCCTCCCTTCCATGGAGCGTGAACTCGGAATCACCAAGCTTCAATCCAGCTATATCATTATGGTCTACTCTGTTGTGGCCATTATCCTGATACCAATTGCAGGGTTTTTGTCAGACAAATTCGGAAGGAGAAAGGTCATCATCCCTTCTTTGATTCTTGCGGGTATAGGGGGGCTCATATCCGGATGGGCTTCCTGGAAGATCGGTTCTCCATTTTCCGTCATCCTTATGGGAAGAGTTCTGCAGGGGATCGGTGCAGCAGGAGCCGCCCCGATTGTATTGCCACTGGTCGGTGATATGTTCAAACGTGAGAAAGAAGTAAGCACCACACTAGGAGTCATAGAAACCTCCAATACGCTGGGAAAAGTGCTGAGCCCCATATTGGGTGCCTTGTTGGCAGGAGTTGTCTGGTTCCTTCCCTTTTTCGCAATACCTGTCCTCTGTTTAATTTCCATCGTCCTGATCATCCTAAATGTAAAGAAGCCAAAAGGCGACAAGCATGAACTTTCTTTCGGCAGGTTTGTAAAAAATACAAAAGGAATTTTTAAAGAACACTGGAAATGGCTCTTTTCTATCTTTATCATTGGAGCCATTTTAATGTTCATACTCTTTGGCCTGCTGTTTTATCTTTCTTCTATATTGGAAGATGATTATGGATTTGATGGAATAAAAAAGGGATTTTTGCTTGCCATTCCTCTTGCGGCGTTATGCATTGCTTCCTTTACTGCAGGGAAGATGATTAAAGACAGTCTTCGCCGTATGAAATGGATTACCTTTTTCGGGCTCATTTTGGCAGGTTCAGCAGTTGCCGCCACCATGCTGTCCGACAAATTCATGTATCTGCTGAGTGTTTTTTTAATTTGCGGGGTAGGAATCGGGGCTTCATTGCCATGCCTTGATTCCATCCTGACTCAAAGCATCAAAAAAGAAATGCGGGGAACAATCACCTCCATTTTCAGCTCCATGCGATTCCTCGGGGTGGCAGCCGGCCCTCCCGTTGTGGCAATCTTAATGAAAGACGGAAAAGGAGATATGGTGCTTCTACTATTCGGTATGAGTTTGTTGGGCGCCATTCTGACATTCATCGCCATCCGGCCTGGAAGAAGAGATGAAGCATAAGAAAGCCGTCCCTTATCGGACGGCCTTTTGTGTAAACAATGACACGGCTATGAATATAACAAGGGACAGCACGATCGGCAAAACAACAGTATGCATGCCGAAGGGCTCGGGCCATAAAAAATGAAATGCCATATAACTCCCCATCCCGGTCAGCATACAGCTCAAGGCACCGTGTTTATTCGCTTTTCTCCAATAGAGCCCAAGAACAATCGGCCAGAGGAATACCGCTTCCAATCCCCCGAATGAAAAAAGATTTAGCCAGATCAGCAAATAAGGGGGATTAATGGCAAGAAGGAAAACAGCCCCACCGATCAGAGCTGTAGCAGTCATGCTATATGCTTTGATTTTCTTTTCATGTGCATTTGGGCTGATATAACCGACATACACATCTTTTATGATGGCGGATGCTACCAAAAGCAGAAGCGAATCGACAGTACTCATAATGGCGGCCATTGGGGCAGCCAGAACAATCCCGGCAGCCCATGGCGGAAGGATCGATAAGGCCAGTGTAGGCATGACGGTATCCGGCACTGTTATGCCGGGTACGATAACACGGGCAAATACACCTGCCAGGTGCATGCCAAGCATAATGGTGCCGATAACCGCTGTTCCGATCAATATGGCACGGTGCATGGCCTTTGCATCTTTATATGACATGGCCCTGACCGATACTTGAGGTAGTCCCACCACACCTACCCCCACGAGGATCCAAAAGGATGACAAATATAGCGGTGTTAGGTTCTTATCTGATCCATAAGGGCTCAAAATGTTGGGGTTTTCATTTCGCAATTCCGTCATGATGTTGTCAATTCCTCCGCCTGCAACAATGGCTGCAGCCAAAAGCAAAATGGTTCCCCCAAGCATCACCGTTCCCTGAATGGCATCGGTGATGGCTACAGCTCTGAAACCTCCTATAACAACATAAACCAATACGGATGCTGCAAAGATAAAGAGGCTCGAAGTATAGGATAAGCCCGCTACAGATTCAATGAGCCTTGCCCCTCCCACCCATTGAGCCGTCATGGCGGAGAACAGGAACAGGACTATACTGGCTGCCGATAGGATTCCCACCCAATGGGAGTTGTACCGGCTTCTTACAAAATCTGTAATGGTAACAGCGTTATATTTTCTCGCCATAATGGCAAATTTTTTCCCGAGCACCATCAATACAAAGTATCCGGTTACAACTTGAATCATGGCAAGGAGGACCCATGCAAGGCCATAATGATACGCGGCCCCTGGACCTCCCAAAAAACTGCTGGCACTGCCATATGTTGCAATCATGGTCATGGCAAGGACAAAGCCTCCGAGCTGCCTGCTTCCAAGAAAATACTCCTGAAGGAAGGTTTCGGAAGATTTTACATACTTGGCGGCATAAAGGCCTGCAGCAAAGATCAGTATAAAAAAGATGACTAGCGGAAGGGTTGCCTGGATGTTCATCTTTTGCCTGCACCCTCTTCATCGAACGGGATATCCTGAAAAAACAATTTGACGGCAGCGGCAGTCAGGATCATCATCACGGCAAATCCGAGTATACAGCTAAAAAAGAACCAGGCAGGAAAGCCCATGATGTAGGAATATTCCTCTACGGGGCCATTGCCAAGACCGTAGGCAAAGGCATACCACCAAAGAAAATGGAAGCCCGCAAGCCCGATGCCTATCCAGGCTTCACGGTGTGCAGCTTTGAATCTCCAGTCCAAGCCTCGCTGCTCCCTCATATTTTTCATCCCCTTCCCGAGTGTTCGTCTTCGGATTCAGCTTCAGCTTCCTCCTGAAACCTCATCTTCACAATCTCCCTTTCCTTCTTCGACACAAGGACATATAAGATATCATTCGCCATAAGGATGGTTTCACCTTTTGGAAAAACCAATTTATCTCCCCTTATGATCGCCGAAATGAGTGACTTTTTAGGGAGGTCTATTTCTTTGATCTGTTTGCCTGAAATCTTTGTATTCTCTTCCACGACAATTTCAATCATTTCATTATTGGTTTTCCCGATTGAAACCAGCTCTACGCTGTGTGGTACGGTAATTTTATTCCCCTCCGTCAGCTTAAGGATATTTGCAAGTGGAGTGATGGTGGCACCCTGGAGCAAAGCAGATGTCAGAACAACGAAAAACACCACATTAAAAATCATATTGCTGTTCTCGATCCCCGCCATCAACGGATAGGTTGCAAGAACAACAGGGACAGCTCCCCTCAAGCCGGCCCAGGAAATAAGCAATTTTTCACTGAATGAATACTTCATGAAGAGCATGCTGATAAATACTCCGATCGGCCTTGCCACAAGCATAAGCAAGAAGGACAGCAGCAAGCCCTGCCACGTGACTTTGATCAGCTGGTCCGGGAATACAAGAAGTCCAAGCAGGATGAACATCGTAATCTGCATCATCCAGGCGAACCCTTCATGGAAACGTACAATCGAGTGACGGTAGGTCAAATCGGAATTCCCCACTACAATGGCCATTACATACACAGCAAGCAGCCCGCTGGCATTCAGGAGGCTGGTAAACCCAAAGGTAAGCACCGCAGAAGACAATGCCAGGATGGGATAAAGCCCGGAGGAATCCAAGTTGATTTTATTGATGACCCACACAGCACCCTTTCCGAACAGAAGGCCCAAAATGAGCCCAACCCCCATCTGCCAAAAAAAGCTCGGAATCAGCTGCATATAAGACGCTTCAGGCATTTTGATCAATTCAATGAACGAAACAGTCAGGAAGATGGCCATTGGATCATTGGATGCTGACTCAGCTTCCAAGGTTGTTTTCAGTTTAAACCGAATATTCCGTTCTCCGAGGGCAGCAAAGACGGCCGCTGCATCCGTAGATCCTACAATCGCTCCGACAAGAAGACCTTCAAGCCAGGTCAATCCCAATATGTATGTAGCGAAAAAACCCATGACAACCGTGGTCAGAACCACTCCAAGAGTAGCGAGTGTAGCTGACGGGACGATGACTTGCTTCATGCTTTTCCATTTCGTATTGATACCGCCGTCAAAAATGATGACAATGAGCGCAAGTGTTCCGACAAGCTGAGTCAGCTTTGCATCGTCAAAATAGAAAAAACGGTTCAGCAGCATTCCAACTATAATGAAAAGAACCAGGGAAGGCACGCCAAGTCTTGAGGAGAATTTCGCAGTCAAAACGCCAATCATAAGTAAAATGGAGACAATAAAAACAAGCTGTTCAACAGTAAATTCCAAATAGATTCCCCCAATTACACTAAAATTTTCTGGATTTTGAGAACATGGTTATCATTTCACGTGAGGGGCGAAATTTTGGAGGGGTAAAGTACAATATGTGCACACCTATACTTTTATTATATAGAAACGACAAATTTCTCACAAACGGAAAATGAAAAAAGTGTGTAAATAAACTTACTTTACACACTTTTGCCATACTTTAGCATAATTCATGCCTTAATGAATCTGCCCTATTGAAGAATTGTTCGTTACTTGCATGATTACATTTCTTTTGAACTAATTATACGACTGTTAATAAGGAATGATGATATGATTTTTTTGAAGAACTGATGAGTAACTCACGGTAAAAAGGCAGACAAGCCAGAATTGAAAAACAATAATTGGCACCTATCCCAAGGCAGGCTCATTTGTTTTTCGTTCTTTATCCAATGATTTAAACACTGCAAAAAAGTATATGGAGCCGCACAAATATAAAAAACACGTTATAGAGAATACAATCGCATAGCCCCGGTATGCTCCATTTGCCGCAACAATGCCCATCGAGACGGGACCCATCAAGGCCCAGCCAAGGTTAAAGGCCATCTGGTTGACTGAGTTGGCAAGTCCCTTCACTGAATCATCCACCTTTGACATCATGAGCGACATTTGGATAGGGTTCCCTGCATTCATCAGTGCCTGCCTGAACAAGAATCCGATGGCCGCCAATAGAAGACTGCTGGTAAAGCCCGTCAGAAGCAAGAATGGCAATGACGCCAGCTGCAGTAAGACTACTGCACGCACCTCCCCAATCCTGCGGACCACCGCAGGACCAATGAACATGGCGATGGCGGTGGCAGCCTGGCCCAATGAAATGATCAGGCCGATTGATGTATTGGATGCCTGGAATCGGTCGGAAAAGTACAAGTTCAAATATGGGATGACAAGCCCCGCTCCAAATCCGATCATCAGCTGTGCAAGACCGAAAAGACCCATGATTTTAAGGCTGCTTTTATGCTTAAGCAAATCATGGAAGAGTCTTGCCTTCTTGATTGCAGCCCCGATTGCAGTTTCCTGTTTCTTTTCTTTGAGCTTCCATACCGGAACTAGAGCGAAGAGAAATATGGCCGACCCGATAATAAGCGTGATCCGTATGCTCATCAGCGGAGAATATATTAGGCCAAATGCATCCGTCAACGTGCCGCCCATCAAATTTCCTATGACATTCGCCGCTGTCATTGTTCCGAAGTGGAGGGCAAATAAACCGACCCGCTCTTTTGGCTGTGAATTTTCCGCAAGCAGCGGGATGGTGGAAACCTGGATAAAGGCTTGTGTCAGCCCCGTCATAAAGGCCGCCAGCAGCAAGAAGAACTGGGGTTCTATCACACTGCGAAAAAACAGGGACAGCCCTGTTAGGGCCATGCCTGCCAAGATGATCTGCTTCCTCCCAACCCGGTCACTCAGTATGCCTGCCGGAATCAGGATGATGGCCGTAGCCATAGCGGCCATGGAAATGACCTGGCCATTAATCTGATCGGGATAGCCCAATTCACGTATATAAAAATTATAAATGACCATAAAGATCCCAAGACCGATCTGACTGAGAATATTGGCCGTGAATGCATGTTTAATATTTTGATTGAACGTATTCCATTTGACATTGAATTTGGACATCCATATCATACTTCTGCTTCCCCCGCATCATTATTTCGATACCCTAAACAATCATACGGCTGAAAGCAAAAAAAGTAAATATTTCCTTTCCATAAATTATAGAAAAAATACATGCTCAGCATGCATCACATCATCTAGCCTTATAATCGCAAAGGAATACATCAGTCTTCTGCGTTTGTCTGTAGGGGAACCGGGATTCAGCAGCAAGGAGCCGCTCAGGTATTTAAGCACGGGGATATGGGAATGCCCGTAAATGATGCAGTCCAGGGATTCGCCCTCGAAAGCCTTTAAAGCTCTTTTTTCAGTTGTCTGCCCTTTTCCATCCCCGTGAATAATGCCGATCCGAAAGCCTTTCAGTTCGAGTACACACCTGGAATCAAATTGCCTAAGAATGTCCTCTCCGTCGGTATTTCCGTATACACCATATACCGGTGCATATGTTGAAAGCCATTGATAGACTTCATATGTCTGCCAATCGCCGGCATGCAAGATAACATCTGCATCTTTCAAGTGCCGCAGCAGAACTTCCGGGCATCTGGTTCTCTTCCTCGTCATGTGGGTATCAGCCAGCACCGCAATTTTCATGAGGCTCCTCCTCTCCTTAAAATATTGTCCATCTTCGTTTTTTTCATTATAGCCGATTTGACAAATACACGGCTCGAATGCACGGTTTCATCGCTTTCCGGCAATATGGTGAAAAGATCTTAATCTATTATTTGCATATCTTTTCCTCTCATGCTAGAATCACTATTGACACTATATTTAGTATAAAAAAACACTTTACATACCATATATTGAACTTTAACAAGCAAAGGTGCCCATTCAGGGCTTAAAAGGGAATCCGGTGGAAATCCGGAACTGTCCCCGCAACTGTAAATGCGGACGAAAGGGAATGTCCACTGTACCGGCAGGCTTAACGGCCACGATACGGGAAGGCCCCCAGTAGAATGATGCATGAGTCAGGAGACCTGCCTTTTCTTGTCTGAGTTTCGAATCTTCGGGGATTGGGATGATGAAACGATAGAGAAAAGAGTTTCTATTGCCCTTTTCCCTATCGTTTGATCCGCTCCATTCTCGGAGTGGATTTTTTTATGTCTCATACTACCAAATAGAAGGTGATAAGAATGGCAACTGTCATCACAAAGGAAAAAGGAAACAGAAAGCTGGCCTTTGACAAAACTCGGTTAGAAGGTTACATCAAAAGGGTCACTTCCATTACATCAAAGGAGTTTATGGACAAGATCCATCGCAGCGTTGAATCAAAAAGCGAGTTCAGTGCAGAACAAATCACTTCCCTGCTCATTAAATCCGCGTTGGAAAATGTGGATGAAGCGAGCCCTGAATGGTCACGGGAAGCCGCAAAAATTTATTTGCAGCACTTGTACAATAAAGCGAGCCAGAACCGAGTATATGACAAGGAAATGAAATATGGGGATTTTTACGGATTATTGAAAACGCTGGCCGGAATGGGGATTTATTCGCCAAATATTCTTGAAAAATACAGCCGGGAGGAGATTATCCATCTCTCAAACCTCATTGACCCTGACCGTGACTTGCTTTTTGACTATATTGGCCTTCATACACTGGCAACAAGATATCTTGCAACCGACCATGAGAAAAACACGTTTGAACTGCCTCAGGAAAGATGGCTGGTAATCGCGATGCACCTTATGCAGGATGAACCCGCGGAAAAACGTTCTGAGCTTGTTGCTGAGGCATATTGGGCACTGTCCAATCTGTATATGACGGTCGCCACCCCTACGCTCGCCAATGCAGGGCTCGCCCACGGCCAGCTGTCCAGCTGCTTCATTGATACCGTGGATGACTCCCTGATGGGCATATATAACAGCAATACGGATGTGGCTCGCCTGTCGAAGGACGGAGGCGGCATTGGGGTCTATATGGGCAAGGTACGAAGCCGGGGAAGCTCCATCAAAGGTTTCAAAGGAGCTTCTTCCGGAGTGCTGCCATGGATCAAACAGCTGAATAACACAGCCGTCAGCGTTGACCAGCTCGGCCGCAGGAAAGGGGCGATTGCCGTTTATCTCGATGTGTGGCATGCCGATATCCTGTCCTTCTTGGACCTGAAGCTGAACAATGGCGATGAGAGACAGCGCGCTCACGACATCTTTACAGGCATATGCCTGCCGGACCTTTTCATGGAGCAGGTGGAAAGAAGAGGCGATTGGTACCTGTTCGACCCGCATGAGGTAAAAAGTGTGATGGGATTTGCCCTGGAAGACTTTTACGACGAGGAAAAAGGAAATGGTTCCTTCAGGCAAAAATATGAAGAATGCGTCCAAAGCAATTCGCTGGCAAAAACAAAGGTGCCTGCCATCCAAATCATGGCGCGTATTATGAAATCCCAGCTGGAAACTGGAACGCCCTTCATGTTCTACCGGGATGAAGTCAACCGCAAGAATCCGAACAAACATGCAGGCATGGTTTACTCCAGCAATTTGTGTACGGAAATAATGCAAAATATGTCCCCTACCGTCCAATATGAAGAACTGGCGGATGGAGATACCATCATAACGTATAAAAAGGCAGGAGACTTTGTCGTGTGCAACCTTTCTTCCATCAACCTGGGCAAGGCTGTTCCCGAACAAGTGCTGGAAAGATTGATTCCGATTCAGGTCCGCATGCTCGACAATGTCATCGATTTGAACACCATTGACGTCAAACAGGCAACCATTACAAATAAAAAATACAGGGCCAT
>DATBUB010000023.1:0-4898 GCA_036516555.1 Bacillaceae bacterium | reverse complement strand
TGGCTGACGTAATATTCCGAACCGAGAAGCCCAATTTCTTCCGCCCCCACAAACACAAAGCGTAGCTCCTTGTTCGTTGGCATCTTGCTTAGAATTCTGGCCATCTCCAGTGTGACAGATGTACCGGAACCGTTGTCGCTCGCACCCGGAGAGTATGGAACGCTGTCATAGTGGGCAGAAACGTAGACGATGTCCGCTTTCCCTTTTGCGTGGGTGGCCTTCTTCACTGCAATGACGTTTTGAGAGGTCTGGTTCGTCATGCTTTCGACTTCCAATATGGCTGTCAGTGTTCCCTGTTGAATTTCAGCTGCCATTTTTTCTCCGTCAGCCTTTGTAACAGCCGCCACAGGTATAGAGCTTTCCTGGCCGCCCAGACTTGGAGTTGGAGGAACAAGAGCATCTGCGTTGTCATAGATAATGACGCCGACGGCACCCGCTTGAATGGCATTCGCCGCCTTGTCCCAGAATGAGATTTCTCCGCGCTGAATCAAGGCAATTTTTCCGGCCGTATCAGCAGGGAAATCACCTGGTTTCCCAAGTCCCGCCAATACCACTTCACCAGCCAATGGACCATTCGTAGGGGCAGAACCTGTAGCTAGTCTGATCTGCAGTTCTTCGCCGCCTACAGAAAGCGAACCGGACAGTCTGTCAGGGATTGAAAATTCCTGCGTACTGACTTCATAGCCGTAGTGCTCCAATTCATTTTTTATGTAGTTGGCTGCAGTCCTTTCTTCCTCTGTTCCAGCAACGCGCGGCCCAATCGTTTCAGATAGGTAGCTGAGGTGCCTCATAGCATTTTCCGACTTAAATCTCGCGATGATGTTTTGGTGAAAAGGCTTGTCCGGATTGTGATAGGCTGCCTCCGCACTTTTCGGTGCCAGATGAAATGCCCCCGGTGCAGTGTATACACTGCCTCCTAAAATAACGGCACTGGCCAAAATGACTTTCAATGATTTCTTTACCATCTTGCTCTCCCCCTTCAATATATTCATTAGAATCATACGTGGAAGGGCTTACAAGAATGGGGGTATGCCAAGCCCGCTGGAAAAAATGGTTCTTTCATCCTAATAATAAAAAAAGGACAGGTTCATTTTTGAACCTGTCCCTTTTGAACCTGTCCCTTTTGGACCTGTCCCTTTTGAACCTGTCCCTTTTGAACCTGTCCCTTTTGAACCTGTCCCCTTTGAAGCTGTCCCCCCACCGCTAGCCCAGGAATATGGCCCCATATACCAAGGCACCTCCAATGACATAGGCGGGGGGGACTTTCCATTTCTCAAGCAGGAGAAGACTGGCAATACTGATGATGATGGTCTGGACATATCCGGCCCCTTCAATGGAGCTGGCAAAGAAATTGATCGTCATGATGCCCAAAAGTACCGCAATAGCGGGACGAACCAGCAAGGTCATCCGTTTTACTTTCGGTGAATGTTTGAACTTCAACAGAAGGCCAAGCAAGGCAATCATCAAAATCATGGACGGAGCAATGGTTGCAAACAGAGCTACCGCAGCGCCCGGCACACCCGCCACCTGATAGCCGATATAGCCGGCCATCTTCGTGGCTATCGGCCCGGGCAGCGCGTTGCCCAGCGCCAGCACTTCACTGAACTCGTGAACGGTCAGCCAGCCGTACCTCCCAACCACTTCATTCTCTATTAGGGGAATAGACGAAGGCCCGCCGCCGTAGCCCAATATGCCCGGGATAAAAAAAGCCAGAAACAGCTGCCAATAAATCATGTTTTCTCCCCCTGCCGTTCCGTCTTTTTGCTTTTAGACAGCAAGGCCGCTCCCAGCAGGCCAACGATGAGAATGGCAGGATGGATGCCAAGCAATTCCAAGACGATCACGCTGATTGCTAAAATTACAACGGTCCCTACCCAGCCAAGCGAACCCTTTGATTTCACGATAAAATCCCACGTCAGCACACCAAGAAGCACCCCCGCAACAGGGACCACTGCGCGCGACATTCCTGCTACCCAGGGAGTATCCTTATAGGCGTTCAGCACCGTAAGCAACACAATCATCAACACCACTGTCGGCACCGCGGTCGCAAAAAGGGCGTTCAACATTCCCCAGACTCCGCCAACCCGCCACCCGATGTACCCGGCCATTTTCGTATTGATCGGGCCAGGCAAGGCATTGGCGAGTGCCAAGACATCTGAGAATTCCTCATCATCCATCCATTTAAAGGTTTGGACCACTTCCCTGTGTACAAGAGGTATGGAGGATGGGCCTCCTCCATAGCCAAGCATTCCCGATCGAAAAAAAGCAATAAATATATCTCGTTGTTTCATGTAATCAGCTGCCTTTATAAATTCGTAAATTACTCTCGCAGTTTATTAACAGGCTTTCTCTGTTACCAGGCTGCGATGGAAGCATCGGTCCTGGATTCGGATCCTCCCATCAATACGCCGCTTTCAGGGTCTCTCCAAATGATCTGCCCCCGTCCAAACCCGCCGGTCTCAACCGATTTTTGGATTTGGTGCCCTCTGCGGATGAGCGCTTCGGCGATATGGTTTGGAAATCCGGGTTCCACCAGCACCTTTTTCCCCTCAATCCACTGCCATCTCGGTGCGTCCAATGCGGCTTGCGGATTTAAATGGAAATCGATCGTATTGGTCACAACCTGAAAGTGCCCCTGCGGCTGCATAAATCCTCCCATGACTCCAAACGGTCCGATGGGTTCGCCATCCTTCGTCAAAAATCCGGGAATAATGGTATGGAATGTTTTCTTTCCCGGCCTCAAAACATTGGGGTGATTTTCGTCCATGGAGAAATCCACACCGCGGTTTTGCAATGTGATTCCCGTTCCCGGCGGAATGATACCGGAACCGAACCCCATGTAATTGCTTTGGATGAAGGACACCATATTCCCTTCCCCATCTGCAGCGGCCAAATAAATCGTTCCGCCTTTTGGCAGTTCGAATGGCTCAGGATCAATTGCCTCTTCCCCAATGAGGGTCCTGCGCGCATCAGCATACTCGTCCGACAAGAGCATCCGAGTTGAAACAGGCATTTCCGACTCTTCGGTCACATAGGCTTTTCCATCAATAAACGCAAGCTTCATCGCTTCAATATGCTTATGGTATGTATCGACGCTTTCCTTTTCCATAAATCGGAATCCTTTGGTGATCTGGAGGGCCATCAGCGTCACAATCCCCTGGCCGTTGGGCGGAATCTCCCATACATCATAGCCCCGGTAGTTGACCGATATTGGATCTACCCACTCCACTTTATACGAAGCAAGATCCTCTTTTGTTAAAAATCCTCCGTATTTTTGGACATAGTCCGCCATCTTGTCTGCCAGTTCCCCGCGATAAAAGCTTTCTGCATTTGTTTCCGCAATGGAACGCAACGATGCAGCATGGCCAGGAGAACTCCACATTTCCCCTATTTCAGGGGCGCGACCTTTAGGTGCAAATGTATCAAACCATGGCTGATATTCTTCCTTTTTAAAAAGTTCACTAAAGCGATTGTACGCCAGCTTCCAATACTTGCCCAAAATCGGGGTAAGAGGGAATCCCTCCTCCGCATAACGGATGGCCGGTTCCAGCACCTCCGTCAAAGGCAGCTTCCCGAATTTTTTCGACAGTTCTGCCCAGCTCGCCGGAACCCCTGGCACTGTAATCGGCACAACTCCATGTACGGGAATTTTTTCATGCCCCAGCGCCTTTACCGCTTCAATCGAAATGGATTGGGGAGCCGGACCGCTTGCATTTAGCCCGTGCAGCTTCCCCCCTGCCCAGACAAGCGCAAAAGCGTCTCCTCCTATGCCATTAGATGTGGGTTCTACCACGGTAAGGGCTGCAGCCGTTGCAATGGCTGCGTCTATGGCATTTCCGCCTTTTTTCAAGATATCCAGTCCCGCCTGGGCTGCAAGCGGCTGGGATGTCGCCACCATGCCGTTCCTTGCAAAGACAGTATGGCGCTGTGCTGCATAGGGCTGATATAAATGATCCAATTTCACGGCTCCACATCCTTTATTCTTTTCACAATTCAGTAAAATTATAGAATAGGAGGTTTTTATGTTCAAGTGATGAAGAAGCAGCCAACCGTTCCAGTAATATAAAAAGCACGCAGCCGCCTCGGCTGCGTGCTTGTGATCATATAGTCAGTTCGTTTCAATCAATCCATATTTGCCGTCCTTCCGCTTATAGACAATGTTCGTGCCGTCTGTCTCTGCATCGGTGTATACGAAAAAGCTGTGGCCCAGCATATTCATTTGCAGGACGGCCTCTTCACTATCCATCGGTTTGAGATCAAATCGTTTTGTCCGGACAATTTGAAGTTCTTCCTCTTCCTCATCCGCAACGGCGACAGCATTTGAAGCGTTTCCATTCGTGGCGAATAAAGCTTTGCCCTGTTCACGGAATTTACGGTTGACCTTTGTTTTATGCTTGCGAATTTGCCGTTCCAGTTTATCTACAATTAAATCGATTGCCGCATACATATCATCATTTGCCTCCTCAGCCCTTAGGACGAGCTGGGGCAGGGGAATGGTAATTTCTACTTTCGCCTTTTTATCAGGATTCACCTTGAGGTTGACATGAGCATTTGCTTCAGGGGTTTCATTAAAATAACGCTCTAACTTTCCCACTTTTTTCTCCACGTGGTCCCGGATGGCATCCGTTACCTCAATGTTCTCACCGCGGATATTATAGCTTAGCATACTGACTCCTCCTTTATTAAAGGCTATGTATATACTATTCTATATACCACATAAGAATCCTGCATAACCGGAATAAATATTTTGTCGTTTTGTTGAAAAACTTGTCACAAAAAAGAGACAGGCTGTCATAATCCTGTCTCCCCTATTATTTTCGTTTGTCGTAAAATGCCCCATCATGCTGGCGCGTGGCAGCATATGGATTTACGTACTTGGCTGCCGAGGTCTTTTTATG
>DATBUB010000022.1:0-8033 GCA_036516555.1 Bacillaceae bacterium | reverse complement strand
CAATTTTACGGCAGGAAAAACGTTTTTTTGCATTGATTTCCTTATTGCTCTTGGTTCTGGCGGCAAACGCCTTCTGTACCGCTCGCCGCTTTCTTCCATCATTCAGCCCGCCGAAGCCCATTGGGTGGTGACCGGTTCTCTGATTGATCTGGTCATCGTCGTTCCGCTTCTTGTATTGGCCCTGAGCCGAAAGAAAAAAATCACGGCCAGGCGGTTCATCCCTTTAATGGCTGCGGGAATGATCTTTGCACGCTTCCTGATATTTGAGGCATATTTTGCTCCATTTACCTATCTGCCTTGGGCTGCAATTGGCATAGATGCCTTTATCATCCTGACGGAGCTTGCTGTACTTGCACTATTGATCTGGAGGCTGCCTTCCATCATTCGCTTTGTGAGATCAGCCAGCGAAAGTCCTTTGTTTTCAGTACAAAAAGGCATTGAAACCAACATTGGAAACCATATGCTTTTGAAGGTCATGGCGTCAGAAGCAACTATGTTCTACTATTCGCTGGCTTCATGGAGAAAACGCCCGCCGGAAGGGGAGTACGTTTTTTCACTGCATAAAAAAACAAGCATGATCGCCTTCTATATCATGCTCATTCATGCCATCCTCATCGAAACGGCCGGACTCCACTGGTGGCTCCATTCAAAATCGCCGATTGTTTCCATTGTTGTCCTTGTGCTGAATATCTACTCTGTCTTCTTTTTCATCGGTGAAATCCAGGCAGTTCGGCTGAGCCCGCTCACAGTCAAAAACCGAAACCTGTTTCTCTCGCTTGGTCTGTCAAAGAGGATGATCATTCCGTTGGATGAAATCAAGCAGATTCATTGGGATAAAGAAAGGGTGGAGCAGAAAATCAATCCTAAAGAAACCATCGCTTTTATTGCAAAAGATTTCATGGAAGAGCCGCCGCACTGTATCATTGAGTTCCATGAATCGTTGCCTGCGGTTCAATTCTTTGGATTTGAGAGAAAGTTCAGGATGGCCGCAATCCGGCTCGATGAACCGGAACGTTTTAAAGCCTTTATGGAAAAGCAATAAAAAACGAAAATAAGCAATAGAACTGCACCCGGATTGTTAGGCCTCCCTGACAGTCTGGGTGCAGTTCTTTTATTGATTTAACTACTCCTCATTGCGCCCCATTTTTTCGGGGATGAGCAAGTTCAGCAATACGGTGGCGATGGCGCCAACCGTGATGCCTGATGATAAAATATAGTTCGCCCAGTCGGGAACGCTATACAGAACGTCCTTTGGCAAAATTGTCACGGCAATGGTCAGCAGGATTGGAATTCCGATGACCATCATGTTGCGGTCGTCAATAATGATCGGCTGGATGACTTTCATCCCGTTCGTTACAATCGCCACGCACACAATTCCGAAGATTCCGTTGATAACCGGTTCAGGGATGCATGTAATCGCAGTAGATAGCTTAGGTACAAGGCCGAGAAGAACAAGGATGACGCCGCTCGCCATGATAACCATTCTGCTGGCGACACCCGTAATGGCAAGAAGGCCTGCGTTGGAAGAATAGCCTGTCATTGGCGTACTTCCAACAAGCGACCCGACCAGACAGCCAAGCCCTTCACCGACGGAAGCGCGGTTCAGGCGTTTTTCGTTCAATTCTTCCCCGGTTACGGACGAAACGACGAACCAAGTTCCAGTAGTTTCAATAAGAATGATCAAATAAACAAACACCATGGTGATGATGGCGCTCATATTAAAAACAGGTTTGCCGAAAGGAAATAAGGTCGGCAGAGAAAACCAGCTTGCCTCTTTTACCGGAGTAAAGTCAACTGTGCCAAAGAAGGTTGCTGTAACAGTGCCGGCAATGATTGCGATGATGACGGATACAAGCCTGAAAAACGTTCCGACGCCATGAACTTTCCGCCCTAGAAGCATGCAAATGATCAGGACAACAGCCGAAACTGCCGCTACCAGAATGTTCTCCCCAATATTTCCCGGGGCATTATAGACGTTGTTTAATCCAATTGGCATCAAGGCAATGCCCACGATGATGATGACCGTTCCGCCCACCAATGGAGGGATGATTTTTCGGACGGCCTTGGCAAACCATTTCAATGGATAGCCCAGCAAAGTAATGATGATGGCACCCGGAATCAAGCTTCCTGCTATAGCGCCCAAACCCAATTTGCCGCCGATGGCCGCGATGGCGCCGATTGGCACATATGAAGGGCCTTGGACAACTGGAAGTTTCATGCCGGCTCCTGTTTGTATCAAGGTGGCGATTCCTGTGGCAAGAAAACACATTTGAACGAAGAATGAAGTGTTTTCCATGCTAAGGGAAAGCAGGCCGGCAATAATAATCGGTGCGATGTATAAGTCCATGGCCAATACGTGCTGAAGTCCAAGTATAATTGCTTTTTGAAGGCTGATTTTGTCGTTTACGCCGATTATCATTTGACTTTCCGCTTTTTTGTCCAAACCCGTAACGCTCCTTTTGTTTTCGTATTTAAAGTTTACCATTGGATTATAATATAAAAAATATGTGTTTGTATACTTAAAAAACGAACGTTCAAATATTATCCTATTAATTTAGTTCGTGTTTGTTATTGACCGTGTAATATTTTCTTATTAAAATAAGAGAATGAAATGAAGCCGGAGGGATAAAACATGCTACAGGATAAAGCACTGCAGGAAGACTGGCTCGTTGCCTGCCGTTCGAAAGATGTCAAAGAAAAACCAATTCAAATAATGTTAATGGGAGAACGGCTGGCTATTTTCAGAAACAGCAAAGGTGTCCACGCCTTCAAAGATTTATGCATCCACCGCGGGGCAGCCTTGTCCCTCGGAGAAGTGAAAAGTGATTGCTTAGTATGCCCTTACCATGCGTGGGAATATGACGACAGCGGCGCTTGTGTGAAAATCCCGCAATTGCCTGAAGGAAGGTCGATTCCGAAAAAGGCAAAAGCCATCTCTTATGCCTGTATTGAGAAATACGGCTTTATTTGGGTCAATTTTGCAGGCAACAAACCCGATGTGTTTCGCTACGAACCCATGGAGGGAGACAGCTTCCATAATGTTATTTGGGGACCGCAGGACGTAGCGGCCAAACCTCCCCGTATTATCGAAAACTTTTTGGATGTGGGCCACCTTGCAGTTGTACATGAGGGCTATCTTGGATCTGAAAGCCATCGGGAAGTACATGACTACAAGGTTCACCGTAATGGAGACCGTATTTTCTCTGATGAAATCGCCATTTATCAGCCGGATCCAGATGGTTCAGGAATTCCTAAATATGTATATTACACATATGAAATCCATCGTCCGTTTACTGTCAGCTTCACCAAAAGGGATCGTGAAAAGGATTCCTTGATGACGATATTATTGACCGTGCGGCCTGTTGACGAAGAAAATTCCATAGCCTATGGGATTCTTTCCTTCAACTACGACACGGGATTGACAGACCAGCAGCTGATCGCCTTTCAGGATGAAATTTTCACGCAGGACAAGCCGATTGTTGAAAATCAAAAGCCGGAAGAGCTTCCTCTGGACCTGCAGGTGGAATTGTCGCTCGTCTCCGATCGCATGAGTATTGCCTACAGACAATATTTGAAAGAGCTCGGCATTGTACTCGGAACTGCATAATTGTTGCACATGCCCGCAAGCGGAATGGTTTCTGCTTGCGGCTTTTTTGTTGAGGTCAGCCGCAGTAGACTTCGCAGGATTTTGCGGAAGTGCAAAAATGTTTCACTTCCACCACCAATATAGCGGAAAGAAAGAACGTTGCCGTAGACCCACTCCAGACTGAATTGATATGATGGATGGACTGCCATAACTGGAGGATTATAATGGAACAGGACAAATACAATGCATTGAAAATGGGAGAGCGGGGTGCCATTGTCAGCATCATTGCCTACCTTTTATTATCTGGATTGAAGCTATTCATCGGAGATATAGCGGGTTCCGAAGCTTTAAGGGCAGACGGGTTCAACAATGCCACCGATATCATCGCATCGATAGCCGTCTTGGTCGGCCTGAGGCTCTCGCAAAAGCCCCCTGATAAGGATCATCCATATGGACACTGGAAGGCTGAAACCGTGGCTTCCATGGTTGCCTCGTTCATTATGATGGCCGTGGGAATACAAGTGCTGGCCGGGGCCGTAAAATCCGTTTTTCATGGAGGGCATCAGTCGCCCGATCTTCTTTCTGCTTGGACAGGTGCGGGTTGTGCCGCCGTGATGTATGGCGTCTATCGATATAATAAAAAGCTCGCTCGAAAAATTGATAGCCAAGCAGTTTTGGCCGCTGCTAAGGACAATCTGTCGGATGCCTGGGTAAGCATTGGAGCCGTCATTGGAATTTTGGGTTCACAGTTCGGTCTCCCCTGGCTCGACCCCGTGACAGCTGCGGCAGTCGGATTGCTGATTTGCCATACGGCATGGGGAATCTTCCGGGATTCATCTCATCACTTGACCGATGGATTTGATGACAGGCAACTGCTTGAGTTTACTGGAAAGGTATCAGAGATTTATGGAGTAAAAGGGGTTAAAGAAATCAGGGCTAGAAATTACGGGAATAATACCGTAGTGGATATTGTCATTTTGGTCAACCCAGCCTTGAATATTAAAGAAGCGCATGACATTGCCAGCAAGGTGGAGAACAAGCTGGGCGAAGAATATGGAGTTTTATCCGTTCATGTCCATGTCGAGCCGAACGAAAGCCGTATCTGATTCATCTGACTCAGGTACCGGCTTTTTTTATTGAATAAAGGTTGACACTTTGCTTGGAGAGGAATAGAATGAAAACAAAAGTTGCATTAAGGCAAAAAAATTAACATAAGCAAACAAAAAAGGTGTGAGCAAGTATGGGAGAGTGCCCAATAACATTGAAACAACTGCAGCCTGGGGAAACCGCAATCGTAGAACGGATGGATATAGAAGGAGTGATGCGGCGCCGTCTTTTGGATCTGGGTTTCATCAAGGGGGCAAAGGTAACGTGTGTACGTAAAAGTCCTTTAGGGGATCCTGTTGCCTTTCAGGTGAGCAGTACGGTCATCGCGCTGAGGGAAAGTGAAAGCAAACACATCATCGTCAGGATAGCGGAGGAGGGATGAAGATCAATGGAGACTTATCGAATCGCGTTGGCAGGGAATCCGAATACGGGGAAAAGCACCCTTTTTAATACGCTGACAGGTTCCAGGCAGCACACCGGGAACTGGCCGGGCAAAACAGTCCTTCAGGCAAAAGGGAATTACCGGCATGAAGGGGCTTTGTTTGAACTGATAGATTTGCCGGGAACATACTCACTCTTTTCAAACACGGCAGACGAGCAGGTGGCGCGAGATTATATCATTTTTGATAAACCTGATGTCACGGTCGTTGTGGTTGATGCCATGGCTTTGCAAAGAAACATGAATTTGGCTCTTCAAGTGCTGGAAATGACAGAGAAAGCGATTCTTTGCATCAATTTGATTGATGAAGCTGAAAAAGAGGGGATCCGGATTGACCACAAAAAAATGGAACGGATGCTTGGTGTGCCGGTCGTCAAAATATCAGCTCGAAATAAAATCGGCATCGATTCATTGAAGGATACTATTTTGCGTTTCGCGAGGGGGAAAGTGGCCACCAGGAGTTATCAGGTTCAATACTCTGAAGAAATTGAGACGAAGATTGCAGAACTGATTCCTGAAGTGGAGCGGCAGTTTGGCTCTCTATTTCCTTCAAGATGGCTGGCTTTGCGTTTAATTGACGGTGATACAAAGCTGCTGGATGATCTGGAAATAAAATTGGAGCAAGGTAAGAGGGAGGTGGATAAGGATGAATCCGGTTATCACTCCCGCACAAGTTAGTACAATGGATCGGCTGAGGGAAAAAGCCGGTACAATGGCAAACGAGGGCCTTCGTGATGATATTGTGAGCGGAATTTATCAGGCATCAGCCGCCATTTACAAGGATTCTGTCACTCTGACACAAGGACGGGCCACGGAAAAAACAAAGAAAATTGACCGGGTCGTCACCTCTCCCTGGCTTGGATTTCCCATCATGCTTCTCTTGCTTGGCTTTGTTTTTTACATCACGATAGCAGGAGCGGGCTACCCATCGGATGCTCTGATGAGATTTTTCTTTTGGCTGGAACAATATGTGACAAACGTGTTTCAGTTTGTGCATGCACCTGAATGGCTTCATGGCCTGCTTGTTCTCGGACTATACCGAGGCACGGCCTGGGTTGTCAGCGTCATGGCCCCGCCCATGGCCATTTTCTTCCCGATGTTCGCCCTGCTCGAAAACTATGGATACCTGCCGCGTGTGGCCTTCAATATGGATCGCCTATTTCAGCGTGCTGGAGCACACGGGAAGCAGGCCCTGACCATGGCGATGGGCTTTGGATGCAATGCAGCCGCCATCGTATCCACAAGGATCATCGAATCCCCCCGGGAGAGGATGCTAGCCATTTTGACGAATAATTTTGTGCCGTGCAACGGACGATGGCCGATTCTTATCATCATGGCCTCACTTTTTATGACGGCGCATTTTTCCGGAGGAATGGGAATTTTTATGACTTCTCTTATCCTGGTCGGAATGATTTTATTTGGGATTGCGGTGACGCTGTTTGTTTCCTGGACGCTGTCCAAAACGCTGCTCCGGGGCATGCCAACACATTATACGCTCGAACTTCCGCCGTACCGAAGGCCAAAATTTTTCAACACGGTTGTCCGTGCATCGGTGGATAAATCGTGGAACGTGCTGAAAAGGGCTGTCGTCATTGCCGCCCCTGCCGGCATTCTCACATGGGTGTTTGCCAATGTATATGCAGGAGACGCAAGCATCCTTATGCATATCGTGCAATTCTTCGATCCAGTTGGACGTGCACTTGGGATGGATGGGTTTATCCTCATGGCTTTTATTCTCGGCCTGCCTGCAAATGAGATTGTACTTCCCATTCTTCTGATGGGATACTTATCGACCGGATCCATGGTGGATATGGAGGATTTATCAAGTCTTAAAAAAATCTTTCTAGACCAAGGCTGGACATGGCTGACGGCACTGAACGTCATGCTATTTTCTCTGTTGCACTACCCGTGCGGAACAACGCTGTTTAACATTTATAAGGAAACGAAAAGCCCGAAATGGACGTTTCTCTCTTTCCTCATTCCGACAGTCATCGCTGTTGGCGTCACGTATATCGTTGCCCAGACATTCAGAGCGCTTGGGTTGGTGTAGGGATGCAGCTGAAATATGCCGTTTAGGACGATATCCTGCGGGTAAGGGTTAAGTGTAATCCCAATCAACAGGAGGCGGCAGGAATGAACACAGCATTTCGTGATTGCATCAAAGCATGCCTGGATTGCATGGAAGCCTGCAACCGCTGCTTTGACGCGTGTCTGCAGGAAGATGACTCAACGATGATGGCAGATTGCATTCGGCTTGACAGGGAATGTGCAGACATATGTGCTTTGGCCGTAAAAGCCATGCAGGCGGGAAGCCCTTTTGCCAAGCAAATATGCGGGTTGTGTGCGGACATATGTGAAGCGTGCGGGAATGAATGTAAAAAGCACACCCATGAGCATTGCCAAGCTTGTGCAGAAGCCTGCTTTACATGTGCCGAGCAATGCAGAAGCATGGCAGCTTAAGCAACGGATAGAGAAATTAAATATTTGGATGCCCAAATCACTCTGTACTTGGGCATCCTTTATTTATGTATGGACTACTTTTTAATGAGATTGTAAAGTTCTGTCGAATCCTGTTGAGTTATAATGAGAAGGATGAAAAGGCAAGTATCCAAAAAGCAGGTGCAGATATGAAGACAGGAATGAAATTTATATTGGCAATATTGGCAGCGTTTGCATGTTTTGGGCAAAACCATACGCTGGCCGCAGAGGAAGAACCAGACATTCTAAGTGAAGCTGCTGTTCTGATGGACGCTAAAACAGGCAAGGTCATATATGGAAAAAATTCAGATGATTCCATGTACCCCGCAAGTTTGACCAAAATAGCCACCGCCATTTATGCATTGGAGAAAGGGCATCCAGATGACCTTGTTACGGTGAGCAAGCATGCAAGAGAAGCGGACG
>DATBUB010000021.1:0-4125 GCA_036516555.1 Bacillaceae bacterium | reverse complement strand
GACGGTATCGGCTGATATTCCAATTGTTTGCTCAAGCGTATATTTCACCTTGGATTGTACATTGTGGGCAACTTCGGAGATTTTCGTTCCATAGCTGACGATAATGTACATATCTATATGAAGGGACTGGTCATCCTGGCGGATGATAATGCCGCGGGAAAAGTTTTCCTTGCGCAGTATATCAGTCAGTCCATCCTTGATTTGATTTTTGGAAGCCATTCCCACGATCCCATAACAGTCTATTGCCGCTCCTCCTGCAATGACTGCGATCACTTCATTTGAAATATCAATTTGTCCGTACTTCGTTTTCATTTCAATGGACATGGAAAAATCCCCCCTGTATTGTCATCTGCAATCAGATGAATGATACCGCATTCAAAGTAAATACTTAAGAATATTTTACTATAATGGAATCTAATTTGAAAGCATGACCTGCTTGATTATCCCCCGGGACAAAAGTCTATGTCAAGGAAACTTTCTTGAAACTCACAAATGGAACGGTTGCATTCTATATGGTTGTATGATAAATTATTAAGTATCTTTCATGATGAATATGAATGAAGTGATAAACCGACTTATATTCAGAGTTCTGGGACGGGAGGGAATAGTATGCCAAAAAAATGTGTCATCACCGGCCGTAAAACAAGCTCGGGCAATGCACGTTCTCATGCGATGAACGCCAACAAACGTACTTGGGGTGCAAACCTTCAAAAAGTACGCATCTTGGTAGACGGCAAACCAAAACGTGTATGGGTTTCTGCAAGAGCCCTTAAATCCGGCAAGGTTGAAAGAGTATAATATTAAAGCTGAAAGGCACCTGCATAGCAGGTGCCTTTTTCCGTTCATATCAACCCTTTTTAAACGTCCCCAGCATGGCCCTCACAATCCCCCCAAGGAATCTGGGCAGTTTGATTGTATAAAACCTCATACCTTTCCCTCCTCATCGATCTCTAAAACTGGCATGTTCATTCATTGCCATTATATTCATGATAAGTGCATAAGTACGCGCCCCAGACAAAACCGGGCTCATTTGTCAATCTTGACTCCTTATCATCATTAATATGCCGTTTTCGAAGGAAAAAGTACCGGTATGTTCCTTTAGTTCGTTGCTTATGCATAAAGAGGAACCAAATGGGACGGTTTTGCCGGTCAGCGGATATTTGAACCCCCTCAGGGTGATTCCTGATACTTTGGGGCTCAAGGGAATAAACGATACGTATCTCTTTCTGTCATTTCTATGTATGTCGAACGTGCCGGGAACATATACACTGATGGAGTTTTGAATGTCCGACAGTTCAAAATGGACTCGGGGATATAATTGCTTGAAATGTGCCAGCATAAGGGCATTGGCCATGAAATGATCCAGTCTGCCCCCTGATGCCCCATATATCCGGATGGTGGACGGATTTTGCTTTATGGCCCATAAAAGGGCAAGCTCCATATCCGTTTCATCTTTTTCCGGCTTGAAGCGGCTGACCCCATCAACATGTTCCTTGATGGCATTCCATTCTTCCGGGGAGACGGAATCAAAGTCTCCCACAGCAAAGTCCGGTATAATTCCATGTTCGATAAGATATTGTACCCCTCGGTCAACCCCGATCCAAACTTTCTGTTTATCGTCCCGGAACAAATCTTTCGGTATCAGGTTTATTGGACCGCCCGCCATGATATGGATCGTTTCACTCATGCCGATCACCCGTCTCCCTTCCCTTTCAGCCCAATTGGCTGCGGATCCGGGAAATCGCTTCCTCTCTGTCCGTCTCTCCATAGATGGAGGACCCTGCAACAAATACATTCGCCCCAGCCTCTTTGCACAGCTTTGCCGTTTCGGCGGTGATCCCTCCATCCACTTCCAGAAGCGCAGGAATTCCCCTTTTGTCAAGCAAATTTCTCGTCTCTGAAATTTTGTTCAAGGCTGATTGGATGAAGCTCTGGCCCCCAAAACCTGGATTGACTGTCATGATCAACACAAGATCTGTTTCGTCCAGCACATGCTCTATGGCCCCAATCGGGGTTCCTGGATTCAATGCCACTCCAGATTTTGCACCCAGCTTTCTGATTTCCTGCAAAGTCCTGTGCAGATGACGGTCAGCTTCGGCGTGGACGGTAATATAGTCCGCACCCGCTTTTGCGAAAGCGTCTAAATACTTTGCAGGATCTTCAATCATCAAATGGACATCAAGCGGAAGGTCCGTGATGGGGCGGATTGCCTCCACCATCGAAGGGCCAAATGTAATGTTCGGGACAAAATGCCCATCCATCACATCAACATGGATCCAATCTGCGCCGCCGGCTACCACATCACGGATGTCTTTTGAAAGGTTGGCAAAATCAGCTGCTAAAATGGAAGGAGCAATTTTCATTCATTCAGTACCTCGGCTTTCTGTCTTTAATTTCACTGAAAAATAACTGGTAATGTTCATAACGGTGCGAAGGTATGCCTCCGTCCTTCACCGCCTCCTTTACCGCGCATTTCGGTTCATTCATATGGAGGCATCCTCGAAATTTACAATTGGCGCTTAGCCTGGCCATTTCGGGAAAACACTCCCCTAGTTCTTCCAGTTCGATATCGGTAAATTCGAGTGAGCTGAACCCAGGGGTATCTGCAACAAGGCCTCCCCCGAATTCAACCAATTCAACATGGCGCGTCGTATGCTTGCCGCGTCCAAGATGTTCGGAAATTTTGTCCGTTTTAATTTGAAGTTCGGGTTTCAGCGCGTTTAATAGGGAAGATTTGCCTACCCCAGACTGTCCCGCAAATACACTTGTCTTTCCTTCAAGAAACGGAAAGATAAGGCTGATCCCTTCGTTTGTCTTCGAGGATAGCAAAACAACCTCGTAGCCAATTTGTTGATAGTCTGCCATATAGGATTCTATTTCGATTCTTTCTTCCTCTGACAACAAATCGGATTTTGTTATGCAAATGATCGGCAGGATTCCTTTAGCTTCAATGATGGCCAGGAACCGGTCCAGCAGCAAAGGGCTGAAATCCGGCTCTGTTGCAGAAAATACCAGGATGGCTTGGTCCACGTTTGCTATTGGCGGCCGGACAAGTTCGTTGGTCCGCGGCAATACCTCCATGATATAGCCTTCCTTGTCATTTTCCGCTTGGAAAATGACCTGATCCCCAACAAGGGGGGTCACCTTGTTTTTTCGAAAGACTCCCCTTCCCCTGCATTGGATCAATTCTTCCTCTGCAAGAACGTAATAAAAGCCGCTTAACGCTTTGATGATTTTCCCTTCAATCATAGCACCTGTCCTTTCGATCAGTCTTCAGGGTAGGTTACCTCGTCTTCTAGAATGACGGTGTTGTCTCTTATGATTTTAAAACCTGCCTTTTTTCCTTTTTGAACCGTAAGTTTAATCTGCCTTTTGACCGTTTCTGTAATGGTGAATGTTTCCGCCGGAACGGTCATGCTAGGGTTATTCACATCTTCTATGAAGATCTTGATCTCCTGCTCTGCGCCTTCTTCCTCAGGTTCATAGGGGATCGTCACATCCTTGATCACCGTTTTGGGCGGGATTTCTTGTTGTCCCTTGGACATGATCACTTTTACCCTGCTTCCTTTTTTCAATTCAGTCCCGGGTTTCGGGTCTTGGGACATGACGAGCCCGGCAGGGACGGTATCTGAATACTCCTCGACTGACATGTCTATTTGGAGCCCTGTTGATTCTTCATAGTCTTCAAGACCCCTAACATTGAAACCCGACAAATTTTTCAGGGTTACTTTTTCCTCCCCAAGACTCACCGTAAAGGTCAGCACCGTTTCCTCCGGAATCACTTCTTCATCCGCGCCGGGCGATTGTTCCAAAATGGTTCCCTCAGGGGAGTCGTCATGCCTTCCCTCCTGAACAATATCCTTAAACCCTTCATCCTCCAGCAGTTTTACAACTCCTTCATACTGCTGCCCTGTATAATCCGCAAGGGTAAACCTTTCTTTCCCTGTGCTGATATAAAGATTGACGGATGAACCTTTTTTGACTTTTCTCCCTGCTTTGGGATCCGACTTAATGACCGACCCTTCCTCCACATCATTGCTGGGTGTTTCGATCCGGTCTCCCACCTTCAAACCCGCCTCAGTCAGAATCATGACTGCCTCATCATACTCATCGCCTCCGACATCC
>DATBUB010000020.1:0-19023 GCA_036516555.1 Bacillaceae bacterium | reverse complement strand
AAGAGGCCACACCCGTTCCCATCTCGAACACGGAAGTTAAGCTCTTCAGCGCCGATGGTAGTTGGGGGACTCCCCCTGCGAGAGTAGGACGTTGCCGGGCAAGCGGAAAACATAGGACCTGAAGGTCCTATGTTTTTTTGTGCTCTTATTAAAAACGGAGCCCGTTGGATGTGCTGACTTCCTGAAAGATTGGGGAACCGAATGAAGCGATAAGTAACTGGATTAATCGAAAATTTGCTGAATTAACGGAGTAGTTTACTGGATTATAGCCCGACTTCACTGGAATAATGGTAAAGTTCACTGGATTAATGCCCGTTTTCACTGGATTAATGAAAAAACTCACTGGATTAATGAACGCTTTCACTGGATTAATGGTAAATGCCAATGAATTAAATGTAAATAAATCACATAGTTCATAATTAAAACGAATAGAACACCAAGAAAGCCACATTCGGGTTGATTATCAACCTTTTTAATGAAAGTAAGCAAGGTGAGATACAATTTAACTTGTGAAAAATTGAAAATCCCTGAAAAAATCACCACCGATTTCACGCAAAGAAGCTACCCAACTAAACGTCAACATCAAAAAAGGTTACTCATTAAACATAAAAACCATACAATTTCCCCCATCTTTTTCCCAACAAAAAAACAAGAATCTCAATAAAAATGAGTTTAATCACTTCCGAACAGGTAAAAATATTTTTAAAACGCGAAAACACTCCAATTGCAAAACAAGCTTTTTGTCATGTATAATTTAAGTCAAATATAGTCAAAGTCAAGCGTGGAGCAGGGAGGCCTCTTGATGATGCGGAACATTTCCGATGTTATTGAGAATTATTTAAAGCAAGTGCTTGAGCTCAGCGACAGTGAGATTGTCGAAATCAAAAGAAGTGAAATGGCAGATAAGTTTCAGTGTGTCCCTTCCCAGATCAATTACGTCATCAACACCCGTTTTACCATTGAACGGGGATACCTGGTGGAGAGCAAACGCGGGGGCGGAGGGTATATCCGGATTTCCAAGGTTCGTACACATGACAGGGCCCACCTCATTGATCAATTATGGATGCTGATCGGAAACCGGATTTCCCAAGCAAGCGCTCAGGATGTCATTGTCCGGTTGATGGAAGAAGAGGTGGTTTCCGAGAGGGAGGCGAAGCTGCTCCTCAGCGTTATGGACCGTTCAGTCCTCTATATCGATTTGCCGGCCAGGGATGAACTGAGGGCAAGGATGCTGAAAGCCATGCTTCAAGCGCTTAAATACGAGTAAGAAAAACGAATACTATTAGGGTTGTCAGCGAAAGCGCAATTAAGATTTCTTGTACATCCAGCGTTTCGCCAGTATAGGGTTCATCCGGATATTTAAGAGGAGACTGATTCCCGCAATACGCTGCAGTCGCCGCCAGGAGATGAAATCCGGGAAAAAGATATCCATGAACCAACAGGGACCCGCGCCTTGGACATGTACAACCTCAAATTCACTCATTATTAATTTTATGTGGTCAGAGTTTATTGCTCAGCTGAAAAATATCCATAACGGGGAAGGTGACAGGCATATGATCTGCCAAGAATGCCATGAGCGGCCAGCTACTGTCCATTTCACCAAAATTGTAAATGGAGAGAAAACAACCGTTCAGCTATGTGAAAGGTGCGCACAGGATAAAGGGGAGTTTTTCATGATGGAGAACAACTCGGGCTTCAGCATCAATAATTTGCTTGCGGGCTTGATGAATTTCAATCCCGCGGCCCAGCAAACGAAGTCACAAACGGAATCCCATTCCATCCTTCAGTGCGAGAATTGCAAAATGACCTACCAGCAGTTCGTCAATATCGGAAGATTCGGCTGTGCACATTGCTATGAGACCTTTAGGGAACAGCTCACACCCATTATCAAAAGATTGCACAGCGGCAATATAAAACATGGCGGAAAGGTCCCTGAAAGAATGGGTGGTTCCATCCATATAAAGAAAAAAATCCAACAGCTGAAAGAAGAACTGCGGTCACTGATTGAAAAGGAAGAGTTTGAAAAAGCGGCAGAACTGCGGGATCAAATCCGCTCCCTCGAAAGTAATTTGGCAAATGGGGAGGAGGAGGGCGCATGAGTCTCGAAAAGTTTCTAAATAAGGCAGTCAGCTCCTGGATGAGTTCCGAAGGCCCATCATCGGATATCATCTTAAGTTCGCGGATCAGGCTTGCCCGCAACTTGAAAAATTATAAGTTCCCCACCCTGTTTAGCAATGAGGAAGCAGGGGAAATAATCAACAAAATAAATGATATTCTTCAAACAGGAGCTTTCCAGCCATATGGTTCAATGGAATTTTTACAAGTAGATGAGCTGAAATCATTGCAAAAGAGAGTATTGGTTGAAAAGCACCTGATCAGCCCCCGCCTTGCAGAGCAATCCTCTCACGGTGCCGTTCTCCTCTCAGATAATGAAGACATCAGTATCATGATCAATGAGGAAGACCATATTCGGATCCAGTGTCTCTTTCCGGGCCTTCAGATTGCGGAAGCGCTGGAAAGGGCCAATGCAATAGATGATATTCTGGAGAAACATGTCGACTATGCCTTTGATGAAGACCTTGGCTATCTGACCAGTTGCCCAACCAATGTGGGGACAGGACTGAGGGCATCTGTGATGCTGCATTTGCCCGCTTTGATTTTAACAAGGCAGATGAACCGGGTCATCCCGGCCATCAACCAGCTTGGATTGGTGGTCAGGGGGATGTACGGAGAAGGCAGCGAAGCGCTGGGCAACATTTTCCAAATTTCAAACCAGATTACACTTGGCAAGTCCGAAGAGGATATCGTGGGAGACCTGACAAGCGTGGTCGAGCAGATCATCGCCCAGGAAAGGTCGGCAAGGGAAGCATTAGTGAAAACGTCAAACATACAATTAGAAGACAGGGTCTTCCGTTCTTACGGCGTCCTGGCCAACAGCCGCATCATCGAAACAAAAGAAGCGGCGGAATGTTTATCTGACGTACGATTGGGCATAGATACAGGATATATTAAACATCTTTCAAGAAATATTTTGAACGAATTGATGATCCTGACACAACCGGGATTTTTACAGCAATATGCAGGCGGTCCGCTGAGGCCGGCTGAAAGGGATATACGCAGGGCATTATTGATTCGGGAGCGTCTGAAGCTGGAAGAGAGACAGTTAGGAGGAGATCAAATATGATGTTTGGCCGGTTTACGGAAAGAGCGCAAAAAGTATTGGCATTATCCCAGGAAGAAGCAATCCGGCTGGGGCACAGCAATATTGGCACAGAGCATATTCTCCTCGGCCTAGTGAGAGAGGGAGAAGGAATAGCGGCCAAGGCTTTGTACGGCTTGGGCCTTGGACCGGAAAAGATTCAGAAGGAAGTTGAAAACCTGATCGGCCGCGGACAGGATACATCCCAAACGATCCACTATACCCCCCGCGCCAAAAAAGTGATTGAACTATCCATGGATGAAGCCAGGAAGCTCGGCCATTCTTACGTAGGCACAGAGCATATCCTTCTCGGACTCATCCGTGAAGGTGAAGGAGTGGCGGCCCGCGTCCTCAACAACCTCGGCGTAAGCCTCAACAAGGCCCGCCAGCAAGTGCTTCAGCTGCTCGGAAGCAATGAAGCCAACAATCATACGGGCGGCAGCTCCTCCAGCGCCAGCACGCCTACACTGGACAGCCTGGCAAGGGATCTTACAGCCATTGCAAGAGACGGCAGCCTGGATCCGGTCATTGGCCGCAACAAGGAAATCCAGCGGGTCATCGAAGTGCTGAGCAGAAGGACCAAAAACAACCCTGTCCTCATCGGTGAGCCTGGTGTCGGTAAAACGGCGATAGCTGAAGGCCTTGCTCAGCAGATCATCAACAATGAGGTGCCGGAGATTTTGCGTGACAAGCGCGTCATGACCCTGGATATGGGGACCGTCGTGGCGGGTACAAAATACCGCGGCGAGTTTGAGGACCGCCTGAAAAAGGTCATGGATGAAATCCGCCAGGCCGGAAACATCATCCTGTTCATTGATGAGCTTCATACCTTGATCGGAGCAGGAGGGGCAGAAGGCGCCATTGACGCCTCAAACATCCTGAAGCCGTCCCTTGCACGGGGAGAACTGCAATGTATTGGTGCCACCACGCTGGATGAGTACCGCAAGTACATTGAAAAGGATGCTGCTTTGGAGCGCCGTTTTCAGCCGATTACAGTCGATGAGCCGACAGCGGAGGAGTCCGTACAAATCCTTAAGGGACTGCGCGACCGCTATGAAGCCCATCACCGTGTATCCATCACGGATGAAGCAATAGAAGCGGCAGTTAAGCTGTCTGACCGTTATATCTCTGACCGCTTTTTGCCGGATAAGGCCATTGATTTGATTGATGAAGCAGGCTCGAAAGTAAGACTCCGTTCCTACACAACACCGCCTAATTTGAAAGAGCTTGAAATGAAACTCGAAGGCATCCGGAAAGAAAAGGATGCTGCGGTCCAAAGCCAGGAGTTTGAAAAAGCAGCCTCTCTCAGGGATTCTGAGCAGCGTCTGCGCGAAGAACTGGAAGAGACGAAAAAATCCTGGAAAGAAAAGCAGGGCCAGGAGAATACTGAAGTCACAGTAGAGGATATCGCCCATGTTGTATCCAGCTGGACCGGAATTCCTGTCGCGAAACTGGCAGCCACCGAAACCGAAAAGCTCCTCAACCTGGAAGAGATCCTGCACTCCCGTGTCATCGGGCAGGAAGAAGCGGTAAAGTCGGTTGCAAAAGCGGTTCGCAGGGCGCGTGCGGGCCTGAAAGATCCAAAACGCCCGATCGGTTCCTTCATCTTCCTCGGGCCGACAGGGGTCGGAAAAACAGAGCTTGCCCGTGCGCTGGCTGAGGCGATGTTCGGAGATGAAGACTCCATGATCCGGATCGACATGTCCGAGTATATGGAGAAGCACTCAACGTCCAGACTGGTCGGTTCGCCTCCTGGATATGTCGGTTTTGAAGAGGGCGGCCAGCTTACTGAAAAAGTACGGCGTAAACCGTATTCGGTCATTCTCCTTGATGAGATCGAAAAGGCACATCCGGATGTATTCAATATTCTGCTGCAGGTGCTTGAGGACGGAAGGCTGACAGACTCGAAAGGAAGAACCGTTGACTTCCGAAACACCGTCTTGATCCTGACTTCCAACGTCGGCGCAGAAGCATTGAAACGCAATAAATACGTAGGCTTCAGCATCCAGGATGGGGAACAGGATTATAAGGATATGAAGGCGGGGGTCATGGAAGAGCTGAAAAAGGCATTCCGTCCGGAGTTACTGAACCGTATCGATGAAATCATCGTGTTCCATTCTTTGGAGAAGCCTCATCTGAAAGAAATTGTGACGCTTATGGCAGAGCAGCTGGTCAAACGCCTGCGTGAGCAGGAGATGGAGCTTGAAATCACCGAAGCGGCAAAAGAAAAGATCACCGAAGAAGGCTTCGATCCGGAATACGGTGCCCGCCCGCTCAGAAGGGCCATCCAAAAGTTCGTGGAAGACCGCCTCTCGGAGGAGCTTTTGAAAGGCAATATTTCAACCGGCCAGCACGTGGTCATCGATGTGAAGGACGGGGAGTTTACGGTTAACCTGAAAGAAGAATCTGTTTCATCCTAAAAGAGGAAGAGGTACACGGAACCATGTCCGTGTACCCTTTCTGTTATAATAAAGATAGAGAGGCAAGACAGGAGGAGCAAGTGGATGGCAAAGAAAAAAACCAAGTTCATGTGCCAGGCCTGCGGGTATGAATCAGCCAAGTGGATGGGACGGTGTCCCGGCTGCGGAGAATGGAACAAAATGGTGGAAGAAGTCGAAATTACGGGAAAGCAGCCAAGAGGGGCTTTTCAACATTCTTCGACAACAGGGCTCCGTTCAAAAGCTGCACCGATCACCTCCATCGAAACAGAACAGGAACAGCGGGTCAAAACAAGCCTGAAAGAGCTGAACCGTGTACTGGGCGGCGGAGTGGTGCCGGGATCCCTTGTGCTGATCGGCGGCGATCCGGGAATCGGGAAGTCCACGCTGCTTTTACAGGTATCTGCCCAGCTGGCTGCCACAAACCAAAAGGTGCTGTATATCTCTGGAGAAGAGTCTGTCAAACAGACTAAGCTCAGAGCAGACCGTCTCCATGTCTCATCCCCGGAATTGTATATTTACGCTGAAACCAACCTTGAGATGATTCATCAAACGATTGAAGATTTATCCCCCCAATTTGTAGTGGTTGACTCCATTCAAACCGTCTATCATCCTGAAGTGACCTCGGCGCCGGGAAGCGTTTCCCAGGTACGGGAATGCACCGCCGAATTGATGCGCATCGGAAAAACAAAAGGCATCGCCATCTTCATTGTCGGTCATGTGACGAAAGAAGGAGCCATTGCAGGACCGAGGCTTCTGGAGCATATGGTGGATACCGTCCTTTATTTTGAAGGGGAACGCCATCATACGTACCGCATTTTAAGGGCTGTGAAAAACCGTTTCGGGTCCACAAATGAAATGGGCATTTTTGAAATGAAGGAGTTAGGGCTGGAGGAAGTCGAAAACCCCTCCGAAATTTTTTTGGAGGAACGCTCAAAGGGCGCTTCCGGCTCGACAGTAGTGGCATCCATGGAAGGGACAAGGCCTGTTTTGGTGGAAATCCAGGCGCTTATTTCCCCTACCAGCTACGGCAACCCGCGCAGAATGGCCACAGGCATCGACCATAACAGGGTATCCCTGCTGATGGCCGTCCTTGAGAAGCGGGTGGGCTTGCTTCTGCAGAACCAGGATGCCTACCTGAAGGTGGCGGGAGGTGTGAAGCTGGATGAGCCGGCCATTGATTTGGCGGTGGCGGTCAGCATCGCTTCCAGCTTCCGTGACAAACCGACGCGCCCCTCTGACTGCATCATCGGCGAGGTGGGGCTGACAGGGGAAGTCCGCCGTGTATCACGGATTGAGCAGCGGGTCCAGGAAGCGGCCAAGCTCGGTTTTGAACGTGTCATCCTTCCTGCGAAAAACATTGGAGGCTGGAAAGTCCCTGATGGCATCCGCCTTATTGGTGTCAATTCAGTCGGGGAAGCCCTGCAGCATGCATTTATAGATTAAATTGGAAGGGAAGCGGTACTCCCTTCCCATTTGCCAAAAAAGACAGTGTTGGAAATTGACATTGCCCGGCAAAGTTGTTAATCTGCAAAAAAGGAATATTTTACAAAAACCTATTTTATCTAAACCCTATTGGACTTTCAAAAAATATTTAAAACTGTAACGTTTTAAAGTTCGTAAATTGTTTATAATGACTAAAAGGAGGTGAAGGAATGTTATGTTAAAACGTATCGTGCAAGCATGTTTTCTCCTTCTTGGCGGAACGCTTGGTATTTTTCTCATTCCTGAATTGCTGAAGCTGGCTACACTTGATGGTATCGCGTTAATCAATAATCCGTATGTTACTGCTATTATAGGTGCTATTATTTTTTATTTGGTTACTTTCTGGGCCGTTGATCATATTGTCAATGTCGTCAAGTGGCTGGAAGACCGGCTTGTCAAAGCTCCGGTGACAGAGATCCTTTTCGGAAGCCTTGGGCTTGTTTTCGGCTTGCTTGTTGCCTTTTTGGCAGGTTTGGCCATCAACCAGATGGAAATACCGATATTAAATACATTCGTACCGATCCTGCTTACGCTGCTGCTCGGATATCTGGGTTACCAGGTCGGGCTCAAGAAGCGGGATGAACTGTCCAATCTGTTTACAAACAATAAGGCCGGCAAGAAGCGGTCTGCCGACATTCCTGAGGAGGAGAAGGAAGCTCCGGGAAGGTTGAAAATACTGGACACAAGTGTCATCATTGATGGAAGGATCGCTGATATTTGCCAAACGGGCTTTTTGGACGGGGTTATCGTCATCCCGCAATTCGTCCTTGAAGAACTCCAGCACATCGCCGACTCTTCCGATGCATTGAAGCGCAACAGGGGGCGCAGGGGGCTGGACATCTTGAACCGGATCCAGAAAGAAGTTGATATCAAGGTTGAAATGTATGAAGGAGACTTCGAAGACATCCAGGAAGTCGACAGCAAGCTCGTCAAGCTGGCAAAATTGACGAGCGGAACCGTTGTCACGAATGATTTCAACTTGAATAAAGTTTGTGAATTCCAAAATGTCAGTGTCTTGAATATCAATGACCTGGCCAATGCTGTAAAGCCGGTCGTCCTGCCTGGTGAAGAACTGAATGTCCAGGTCATTAAAGACGGCAAGGAATACAACCAGGGAGTTGCCTATCTGGACGATGGCACAATGATTGTCGTCGAAGAAGGGCGCAACTATATCGGCAAGAAAATCGATGTGGTCGTCACGAGTGTACTGCAGACTTCTGCAGGCCGCATGATTTTCGCCAAACCGAAACTATTGGAAAAAGCTTTATAGAACAGGGGATAAAAGATGGAGTATCAGGTCATCATTCCGGCTGCCGGATCGGGAAAGAGGATGGGAGCCGGAAGAAACAAGCTGTTCCTTGAATTGAACGGCCGTCCTGTCATCCTTCATACTCTCGATGTATTCGCAGCAGATCCGCTCTGCCGGAAAATCATTCTCGTCATCCAGCCGGGCGACGAGGACTATTTTTCGTATATCCTTGCCGGGGAACGCTGTATGGAAAAGATCATTATGGTGCATGGCGGAGAAGAACGCCAATACAGTGTGCACAACGGCCTGCTGGCGGCTGACCGAGAGGGGCTCGTCCTTGTTCATGACGGAGCAAGGCCTTTCATCCGCAGTGAAGCTGTCAGACGGCTGGCGGAAGCCGCCGGTCAATACGGCGCGGCGATTGCCGCGGTTCCGGTAAAAGACACGATCAAGAAAGCAACCAATCTGGAAGTGGTCGAAACCGTTGAACGGTCCAGCTTGTGGCAGGTACAGACTCCACAAGCTTTTCGTTTTTCCGTTTTGATGGAGGCCCACGAACAGGCCAGGCGCGACCGGTTTCTTGGGACGGATGAGGCTTCGCTGGTCGAAAGGAACGGGTACCCGGTGCGGATTGTTGAGAGTGATTATGACAATATTAAATTGACAACACCCGAAGACCTTTATTTTGCAGAAGCCATTCTGAAAAAACGGGAACACTTCGGGTAAATGTTCTTTTTTGGGAGACGGAAGGGTGAGAGGAGCAGGTGAGAGATGTTTAGAATCGGACAGGGATTTGATGTACATGAATTTGCCGAGAACCGGCCGTTGATCATAGGGGGAGTTGAAATCCCGTACGAGAAAGGGCTGATTGGGCACTCGGATGCAGATGTGCTGCTCCATACCGTGGCGGACGCATGTCTGGGAGCCATCGGGGAAGGCGATATCGGAAGGCATTTTCCGGATACGGATCCGGAGTTTAAGGATGCCGATTCCGCCAAACTGCTGGAGCATGTATGGCAGCTTGTGAAGGACAAAGGGTATGAATTGGTCAATATTGATTGCACAATCATGGCTCAAAAGCCCAAAATGGCACCGCACATCGGAAAGATGAGGGAGCGGATCGCCGAATTGCTGGAAGCAGAGCCGGAGCAGGTCAATGTGAAAGCCACGACGACCGAGCGGCTTGGCTTTGTCGGACGTGAAGAAGGGATTGCTGCCCAGGCAGCGGTGCTGCTGCAAAAACCGTCCCTATAAAAAAGCTTGCTTTGAAGCAGGAGTGAACTGTTGTAAAATAAAGTGAACCGAGATTTTTGAGGAGGCACGGACATGTCAAACGACATTCGAGTACGATACGCGCCAAGTCCGACGGGACATTTACATATAGGAAACGCGCGGACCGCATTGTTTAATTATTTGTTTGCCCGCAATCTGGGCGGAACGTTTTTGATCCGGATTGAAGATACCGATCAGAAGCGGAACATCGAGGGCGGAGAAGAAAGCCAGCTGACATACTTGAAATGGCTGGGGATGGACTGGGACGAGAGCGTCGATAAAGACGGCGGCTACGGGCCGTACCGCCAGTCGGAACGCAATCATATTTATAAAAAATACTACGATGACCTGATTGAACGCGGACTCGCTTATAGATGCTACTGTACAGAGGAAGAGCTGGAGGCCGAAAGGGAAGCCCAGTCTGCAAGGGGCGAGATGCCCCGCTATTCTGGAAAATGCCGCCATCTGACAGACGAAGAACGGGCGAGCCTGGAGGCGGAAGGCCGCCAGCCGAGCATCCGTTTCATGGTGCCGGCCGGAAAGGTCTATGCCTTTAAAGATATGGTGAAGGATGAAGTGTCTTTTGAATCCGACGGCATCGGCGATTTTGTCATTGTGAAAAAAGACGGAATTCCGACGTATAACTTTGCAGTTGCCATTGATGATCATTTGATGGAGATCAGCCATGTTCTCCGCGGGGATGACCACATATCGAATACGCCGAAGCAGCTTATGATCTATGAAGCATTCGGCTGGGAACCTCCGACTTTTGGACACATGACCCTGATTGTCAATGAAAGCCGGAAAAAGCTGAGCAAGAGGGACGAATCCATCATCCAGTTCATTGAGCAATATGCTGAGCTTGGCTATTTGCCCGAAGCTCTGTTCAATTTCATCGCACTGCTTGGCTGGTCCCCGCAGGGCGAAGAAGAGATTTTTTCAAAAGAGGAATTTATCCGCATCTTTGATGCATCCAGGCTGTCGAAATCACCTGCTTTGTTTGACAAGCAAAAGCTTGCCTGGATGAACAACCAGTACATGAAGAAGCTGGATTTGGACAAAGTGGCCGAGCTGGCCATGCCGCATCTGGAAAAAGCGGGTCTTATCAAAGAAAACAGGTCCGAGGAAGAAGAGCGCTGGGCGACAAATCTTGTGGCTCTCTACCAGGAGCAAATGAGCTACGGAGCGGAAATTGTCGAACTTTCTTCCATGTTCTTCAAAGATCATATCGAATATGATGAAGAGGCAAAAGCAGTTCTCGAAGAAGAGCAAGTGCCGGAAGTGCTGAAGGCTTTTCATGAGGAAGTCAGTGCACTTGAACCTTTCGAGGCAGATGGAATCAAAAAAGCCATCAAAGCCGTCCAAAAAACAACGGGCCAAAAAGGGAAAAAGCTGTTTATGCCTATCCGTGTGGCCGTTACGGGGCAGACTCACGGACCGGAGCTTCCGAATGCCATCGAACTGCTCGGCAAGAAAAAAATAAAAATGCGTCTTGAGCGCCTGATAGGTTAACAAAACGAACGAAATATAATATAGTAAAGTTATAAACCAAAGCGTTGAAGGGGAAAAGTAGGAAAACGATGCTGATCAGAGAGAACCGTCACCGGCTGAGAGCGGTTTGAGCCCCTTGTTTTCCGAACATGCACCTCTGAGCCCTGACCGAAAGGCATCAGCCAAGTAGGCTCAGGCGGGAGCCTTGCCGTTACAAAGGAGGAGCCGGGATGCTTGCCGCCGTCACAGACGTGCACGAAGCATCCAACCAGAGTGGAACCGCGCGAAAAGCGTCTCTGATTTTCAGAGGCGCTTTTATTTTTTTATCTTGGAAAGGAAACAAAGGAGCTGAGCGAGTAGCCATGTTTAAACGGATGAAAGAAGATATTGAAACGGTGTTTGACCAAGACCCAGCTGCCCGCAACAGCCTGGAGGTCATTCTCACATATTCGGGGCTGCATGCGATTTGGGCCCACCGGATCGCACATGCCTTTTATAAAAGGAAAATGTTTTTCATTGCCCGGGCCATCTCCCAAATCAACCGCTTTTTCACCGGAATTGAAATTCACCCGGGTGCCCGGATTGGCCGCCGCTTTTTCATCGATCATGGTATGGGGGTTGTGATCGGGGAAACGTGTGAAATCGGGGATAATGTCACCGTTTTTCAGGGAGTCACCCTCGGGGGGACCGGCAAGGAGAAGGGGAAGAGGCACCCGACGATTATGGATAATGCCCTTATTGCAACGGGTGCCAAGGTGCTCGGCAATATCATCATTGGGGAGAATTCCAAGGTCGGAGCCGGTTCGGTCGTCCTGAAGGATGTGCCGCCCAATTCCACGGTGGTGGGCATTCCAGGACGGGTCGTGGTGCAGGATGGGGTCAAGCTGAAGAAGGACCTGAACCACAGCGACCTTCCGGATCCGATTTCTGACCGCTGCACAGCCATGGAGAGGGAAATTGCCCGCCTCCAGGCAGAGCTTTCACAATTGAAAACGAAAGGAGCAAGGGATCATGACAATCAAACTTTATAATACGCTGACACGGAAAAAAGAAACATTCACACCGCTGGAAGAAGGAAAAGTGAAGATGTATGTATGCGGTCCGACCGTATACAACTATATCCATATCGGAAATGCGCGCCCTGCCATTGTTTTTGACACAGTCCGCCGCTATTTGGAATACAGGGGCTTTGACGTCCATTTCGTCTCCAACTTCACGGATGTGGACGACAAGCTGATCCGTGCCGCAAACGAGCTTGGCACAGATGTCCCTTCCGTTGCGGAGCGGTTCATCAATGCCTTTTTCGAGGATGTGTCCGCACTGGGCTGCAAGAAAGCGGACCTCCATCCGCGGGTAACGGAAAATATCGATATTATTGTCGGATTCATTCAGGCATTAATCGACAAAGGCTATGCGTATGAGTCGGAAGGAGACGTCTACTACAGGACGAGAAAATTCGGCGGCTACGGCAAGCTTTCCCACCAGTCCATCGACGATTTGAAGGTGGGCGCAAGGATCCAGGCTGGGGAGAAAAAAGAGGATGCCTTGGATTTCACCCTTTGGAAAGCGGCGAAAGAAGGGGAGATTTCGTGGGACAGCCCATGGGGCCATGGACGTCCGGGCTGGCATATCGAATGCTCGGCGATGGCCCGCAAGTACCTGGGCGACACGATTGATATTCATGCCGGAGGCCAGGATTTGACCTTCCCCCACCATGAGAATGAGATCGCCCAGTCGGAAGCCCTGACGGGGAAACCATTTGCACGCTATTGGATGCACAATGGCTATATCAACATCAACAATGAAAAAATGTCGAAATCCCTCGGAAACTTTGTGCTTGTCCATGACATCATCAAGCAGTATGATCCGCAAGTGCTGAGATTCTTTATGCTTGCGGTTCATTACCGGAATCCGATCAACTTCTCGGAAGAACTGATTTTAAATGCGGGAGCGGGACTGGATCGGCTGAAAACCTCCTACCAAAACCTGAAGCATCGCCTTGGTGCGAGTGTGGGACTGACTCACAATGATGAAGAATGGCTTGGAAAAATCGAGGCGGCCCACGAAGAATTCATTCGTGAAATGGACGATGATTTCAATACGGCTGACGGAATCTCGGTTTTGTTTGAACTGGCAAAACAGGCTAATTATTATCTGATGGAGCAAAATACTTCCGAAAAGGTCATCCAGGCATTCATGAAGGAGTTTGAAGATCTTTTCAACGTTCTCGGCCTTCAGCTGGAAACGGACGATCTTCTTGACGAAGAAATCGACCGCTTAATTGAGGAACGCAACCAAGCCAGAAAGAACCGCAATTTCGCGCGTGCAGATGAAATACGGGATCAATTGAAAGAGATGAACATCGTTCTGGAAGATACCGCACAAGGGACGAGATGGAAACGGGGATGAGAGCATGAACCTTCCTGGCATGAAAGTGGAATATAAACAGCTTAACAGCCTGGCCCTTGCCTACATGGGGGATGCCGTGTACGACGTTTATGTCCGGCATCACCTCCTGCATGGGGGGAAAACAAAGCCCCACCGTCTTCACCGGGAAGCCACCCGCTATGTGTCCGCAAAAGCACAGGCTTCCATCTTGAAGCAAATGTCAGAGGAGGGCTTCCTTTCGGAGGACGAGCTGGCCATTGTCAAACGGGGGAGAAATGCCAAGTCGGGCACCATCCCCAAGAACACGGATGTCCAGACCTACCGGCACAGCACGGCATTTGAATCGCTGGTGGGCTGGCTCTATTTGGCAAATGACCGGGAACGGCTTGAAGCGGTGATAGGGAAGGCCATCGAAACAGTGGATAAAAGCTAAGGAGGTACATCATGGACAAAGAATGGATTGCTGGAAAAAATCCTGTCATTGAGGCATTGAAATCCGATCGCGACATCAATAAAATCTGGATTGCGGAAGGCTCCCAGAAGGGCCAGATGCAGGTAGTGATCGGCCTTGCCAAAGAAAGAAACATACTCGTCCAATTTGTTCCGAAGCAAAAGATCGACCAGATGACGGACGAGCATCACCAGGGAGTGGTTGCCCAGGTCGCTGCCTACCAATATGCGGAGGTGGACGATTTGTTCACTAAGGCCGCGGAAAAAGGCGAGGACCCTTTTTTCCTGATTCTTGATGAACTGGAGGACCCCCATAATCTGGGTTCCATTTTACGCACAGCAGATGCATCGGGAGTCCACGGCATCATCATTCCGAAACGGCGTTCCGTTGGCCTGACTTCAACGGTGGCCAAGCTTTCGACGGGGGCCATTGAATATATCCCTGTAGCTCGGGTGACGAATCTGGCAAGAACGATTGATGAACTGAAAGAGCGGGGAGTCTGGATTTTTGGAACAGACGCCAAAGGGAGCAAGGATTACCGGACCATGGATGCGACACTCCCATTGGCTGTTGTCATTGGAAGCGAAGGCAAGGGAATCGGCAGGCTGATCAGGGAAAAATGCGACTTCCTCATCCACTTGCCGATGTCCGGCCATGTCACCTCGCTGAATGCATCGGTCGCTGCAGCTCTTCTCATGTATGAAGTCCATCGTAAACGCCGCCCTCTTGAGGATTGAACGGAATGGACATACTCATAGTGGATGGCTACAACATGATCGGTGCCTGGCCGGAGCTGGCGGATCTGAAAAACAAAGATCTGGCCTCAGCCCGTGACCGCCTGATTGAGGTGCTCGCCGATTATCAGGGGTATACGGGCTACCGGGTCATCGTTGTTTTTGATGCTTACGAGGTACGGGGGATCGAGAAGAAATACCGGAACCACAAGGTAGAGGTCATTTTCACAAAGGCGGAAGAAACCGCAGACGAGCGGATCGAAAAACTGGCTGTAGAACTGAACGATATCCGGACCCAAGTACATGTGGCGACATCCGATTACACGGAGCAATGGGCCATTTTTGGCCAGGGAGCCCTCAGGATCTCGGCCCGCGAATTGCTGAATGAAGTCAAAATCATCGAAAGGCAGATAGAGGGGCGGCTTGAGCAAACCCGTGAAAGCGCTCCCTCGGCAAAAATTCCATTATCTAGGGATGTTGCCGAAATTTTTGAGAAATGGCGGCGCGGAGGAAAATGAAAGGTTGACGCTTGAAAATTTTGTAATGTATAATATTTCTAATCTATTGAGTTGCGAGGGCGGGGATCAAAGGTGTACTCAAATATTGAAGAAGACATCAGATTTGATTTACTCGAAGACGAGGAACTGATTGAACTGGTTCATGCAGGAGAAAGCGAAGCCCTGGAATACCTGATCAAGAAATATAGAAATTTTGTCAGGGCAAAAGCAAGATCCTATTTTCTGATTGGAGCCGACAAGGAAGATATTGTACAGGAAGGCATGATTGGCCTTTACAAAGCCATCCGTGACTACAAAGAAGACAAGCTTACATCTTTCAAAGCCTTTGCCGAGCTATGCATTACACGGCAAATCATCACCGCAATCAAAACTGCCACACGTCAAAAACACATTCCGCTCAATTCCTACGTTTCCTTGGACAAGCCCCTATACGACGAAGAATCCGACAGAACGCTGATGGATGTCATCTCGGGGGCAAAAATATTGGATCCCGAGGAGCTGCTGATCAACCGGGAGAAATTCACCAGTATCGAGGGTAAAATGACAGAATTGCTGAGTGACCTGGAGCGAAGCGTTTTGGCCCTCTATCTTGATGGCCAGACCTATCAGGAGATTTCAGAAGAGCTGAACCGCCACGTCAAATCAATTGATAACGCACTTCAGCGGGTGAAGCGAAAACTCGAACGGTATTGGGAAGTCCGGGAAATCAGCCTATGATTCTACTACAGCCTAATATTGACAGAAATTTTCATACATGTTATTTTGAATGGGCTATTCCTATGAAAAAAGCAGGTGTTTAATGATGCAGAAAAAGGTTTCGCTGGCCTGCACGGAATGCGGCTCACGCAATTATTCGACTGATAGAAACAAAGATTCAAATGGCAGCCGGCTTGAATTGAAGAAATTCTGTAAGCATTGCAATGCTCACACCATTCATAAAGAAACGAAATGATGACGATAGATTTGCCAATTTTTATCTTGTTGGAGGGACAAACATGTCTAGTTTAACCCAATTCTTTCGCAACGTAGGAACAGAGATGAGAAAGGTGAGCTGGCCAAAGCGCAAAGAGCTCACCGGCTATACCATCACTGTCATCAGTACGGTTGCCATCCTTGCCGTATTTTTCGCCTTGATTGACCTTGTTATTTCTAAATCCGTCCGCGCCATTCTTGGATTATAAGAAAATAACACCTTATTTTAGCCTGCAGGCTTGTATAATATACACTTCTGCATGGTATAATAAAAATCATAAGGAAAGTCTGCAAAAGCCCGGTCACCGGGTTTTTTCATTTCTTTTGACATTTTGAACGCTGGGGAACACAACGCTCTACAATATAGAATGGGAGGGACGGACGCAAAGTCCTCTTGAATGGAAAAGAACTGGTATGTAGTCCATACGTATTCAGGCTACGAAAATAAAGTAAAAGCCAACCTGGAAAAACGGGTCGAAACAATGGGAATGCAAGACAAAATCTTCCGTGTGATCGTACCGGAAGAAGAAGAAACGGATATGAAAAACGGGAAGAAAAAAGTGGTCAAGAGGAAAGTATTCCCCGGCTATGTGCTGGTGGAACTGATCATGACGGATGATTCCTGGTACGTTGTGCGCAACACTCCAGGGGTGACTGGATTCGTCGGATCAGCAGGTTCGGGCTCCAAGCCGACTCCGCTGCTGCCTGAAGAAGCAACTTTCATCCTGAAGCGCATGGGCATGGAAGAGAAGCGTGCCGATGTCAGCTTTGAACCTGGTGAAACGGTGACGGTGAAAGAAGGTCCGTTTGCCAACTTCACAGGTAAGATTGAAGACATGGACCGCGACAAAGGGAAGGCCCGCGTCATGGTCAATATGTTCGGCAGGGAAACGCCTGTTGAGCTTGATTTCACACAAATTGATAAAATATAATTTGAAACAGCTTGAATTATGCTGGCAAAAGTGTTAATATCTTTTAGGTCAGTATGTCTCAATGAGAGAGACTGAACGAGATTGAATTTCATATTCAAAGATGAGTGGGAGGGGTAAGCCCCTATTACCACATCACGGACTTAAGGAGGTGTGTCTCGTGGCTAAAAAAGTAATCAAGCTTGTAAAATTGCAAATTCCTGCTGGCAAAGCAAATCCGGCGCCACCAGTTGGACCGGCACTTGGTCAGGCGGGTGTAAATATCATGGGATTCTGTAAGGAGTTCAACGCTCGTACAGCAGATCAAGCGGGTTTAATCATTCCTGTTGAAATCACGGTTTTTGAAGACCGTTCCTTTACATTTATCACAAAAACTCCGCCTGCTGCCGTTCTTCTGAAAAAAGCGGCTGGCATCGAGTCAGGTTCCGGAGAACCGAACAAAAAATCGGTTGCTACCGTGAAACGCGACAAAGTGCGTGAAATCGCTGAAACAAAAATGCCGGACCTTAACGCTGCAAGCGTTGAAGCGGCTATGCTTATGGTAGAAGGCACTGCGCGCAGCATGGGTATCAAGATCGAAGACTAATCCTTGCTGAGTGCAAGCGCTGCTGAAGGAGGTTGCGATGCTGGATGGTTTCGCAGCCTTTATTCGTGGGAGGTTATTCCGCTAAAACCACAATATAGGAGGAAAAAATAATGGCTAAAAAAGGCAAGAAATATACAGAAGCTTTAAAGCTTGTTGACCGTTCAAAAGCTTATGGTATCAATGAAGCGATTGAACTCGTTAAGAAAACTGATTTTGCCAAGTTCGATGCAACTGTAGAAGCTGCATTCCGTCTTGGTGTAGACCCTAAGAAAGCTGACCAGCAAATCCGCGGTGCCGTTGTCCTTCCAAACGGAACAGGCAAAACACAGCGCGTGCTTGTTTTCGCTAAAGGCGAAAAGGCAAAAGAAGCAGAAGTTGCTGGTGCAGACTATGTCGGAGATGCAGAATACATCAACAAAATCAACCAAGGTTGGTTTGAATTTGATGTCATCGTTGCCACTCCGGACATGATGGGTGAAGTCGGTAAACTTGGACGTACCCTTGGACCAAAAGGTTTGATGCCAAACCCTAAAACAGGCACGGTTACATTTGATGTAACTAAAGCAGTCAACGAAATCAAAGCTGGTAAAGTAGAGTACCGCGTGGACAAAGCGGGTATCATTCACGTGCCGATCGGAAAAGTATCTTTCGACGATCAAAAGCTTGTTGAAAACTTCCAGACTATCTTTGAGACGCTGCTTAAAGTGAAACCTGCTGCGGCCAAAGGAACATACATGAAGAACGTTACCGTTACTTCCACTATGGGCCCTGGAATCAAAGTGGATCCTTCCACTGTAGCATAAAAATCAAGTTGACAGTTTGGGGATTCTTTGATAGAATACTCTCTGTTACAAAACAGAATAACATTTGTACCGTAGACAGCAGGTGCTGCAAAGCTTAATTTCCTGCCGAGGTCCTTGCGATATATAACTTTCAATCCTGATTGATTGGACGCATAAACCTCCATGTCTGCAAAGCGTGGAGGTTTTTTATATACCGGTATGAATGTTCATCTGGAATCTTGAGGAGGTGTAAGGATGAGCAAAGTGATTGAACAAAAGAAACAAATCGTGGACGAAATCGCAGAAAAGCTGAAAAACAGCGTTTCAACCATCGTTGTTGATTATCGCGGACTGAATGTTGCGCAAGTGACAGAACTTCGCAAACAGCTTCGTGAAGCTGGCGTTGAGTTCAAAGTATACAAAAACTCAATGACACGCCGTGCGGCAGAGGCTGCCGAGCTTGCAGGCCTGAACGAAGCATTGACTGGGCCGAATGCCATCGCATTCAGCACGGAAGATGTAGTTGCTC
>DATBUB010000019.1:0-5107 GCA_036516555.1 Bacillaceae bacterium | reverse complement strand
CATATGAATCTACAATGCTCTTGATCTTTTTCGTAATTTCGTTTGATTTGTCCCACGCTCCATCACTTCTAAGTACATAGCCGCCAATCGTTGTATTGGCTGCCATTACTCCGTTATTATATAAATAGTACCATTCATTCATATGTTGAACCCATCCAGTAAGCATGGTGCCATTAAAATTCAAGAAGTACCACTTCCCGCCATCTTTTAACCAGCCGGTTTGCATGGCTCCTTTGGAGTTAAGATAATACCAGTAACCAGCATCATAAATCCAGCCAGTTTTCATGCCGCCCGTAGAATCAAGATAATACCATTTTCCATTATCTTGGGCCCAGCCCGTTTTCATTGCACCATTTCCACTTAATAAATACCATTTATTCTTATCTAAAATCCAAGCCGTCAACATGGCCCCGCTGGAGTTTAAATAATACCACCTATTTCCGGAGTGAACCCAACCTGTTTTCATATAACCGCTGGAATCAAGATAGTACCATTTGCCTTTATCAAATATCCAACCCGTCTGCATGATACCCTTTTCATTGAAATAATACCATTTTGTATTGATTTCTTTCCAATCCGTTGCATACCTTCCATTGGTATAATAGTACCAATCACCCTCTTTTTTGACCCAACCATCAATGACTTGATTACCTTGGATGGCGGTGGCGCTTGTATTTTCTAATGGTAAAGGAAATACAAGTATAGTTACTGCGAAGACAAGCAATACAAACCCTTTTATTTTTTTGTTCACTTGAAAAACCCCTTTCAAAATGTTGCTATTTAGATAACGCCTCACAATCCCCACAATCCCTCCTTTATAACATTCCTGTCTGTTAGACGCTCACTAAAAGGAAATTGTTTCATTATTTGTTATTTTTATTTGAAAAAATTCATTTATTATAAATGTATGATTAAAACCATTAATGGATTTCTCATACCATCATCGCTTCAAATATATAAGAAAAGGTTATTCTTATTTCATATTTGAGTATAATAATAAAACCGCCGATTCCTTTTAGAACCGGCGGTGTTGTTATTAAGTTTAGATTTTCACAAGCTTAAAGCCTTGCTGCTTCATAATATACTGGATTCCCTGGCGGAATGTATGGAAGGTATGGATGGATTTCATGTTGTGCAGCAATTGGAATTGGGAGGCCACTTTCGGTGAAAAGCCGACAAAGACGGCTTCCCCTCCCAGCAAGGCAATGGCGGAGGCCATTTTTTCCATTTCGGAAGCAATCAATTCATCAATATCGGCCAGTCCCGAAAAATCAAAGACGACAAAATCCGCTTCCTTCTGGACACATTCATTCAGGACTCTCGCATGCAGAAATTCGCTCCGCTCCTTCGTAAACCTCCCCACAAGCGGCACAAGCAGCGTATTTTCCAGAATGGTGGGCAGGACAGAGGCAGACAATTCTTCCAGGAGCCTCTTATTTTCCTTCTCTTCCTGTACTCGTTTTGTGACATCTTTCCAGATCAGCATATATCCGATTTTTTCATTGCTTTCATCATAAATTTGGGTTACGGTGATATCCGCTCTATAATTTTTTAATGCAATTCGAGCTCTATACGGGAAGGGGCCCTCTTCTAATATTTTTCTTTGGCGTTCCGGATTTGCATGGAATTCATGTATGCTTTTCCCCACTAGGTCCCGGTGATCCGTATAGCCAAACTCCCCGGCAAGTGTATCCATCAATTCTTCCGCATAATGATTCATCCAAATCAATGTATAATCAAGATCCGCGATGAAGATATTTTCGCTGACACTATCCAGCAGCTTCTTTGTTCCGGGCTGATGCAACATCGTCTTCATGATTTTTCTCCTTCCCCCAAAAAAACGTCGTTCTTCATATTATAACGGCTAGTGACAATCCATGCAAAATACCAGTATAATAAGGTTTTGGGGGTTTTCAATCATGAATGATGAATTACTGCGCCATCAAATAAAACTATACGGTGAAGAGCTGAAGGAAATCCTGAATCCTGAAAATGAAACGGATCAGCGGCTTGTCCAAAGAGGGTTGCTTTTATTCAGACAGCAGCTTGTGTACCAAATCCGTTACCTTGATGACAGGGTTGCCGCCAAGGTTCAGGATGTCACGCCTGTGGACGTGGAACTCGTTTTTGATTCTCCGGAAACGAATGTATGCTCCTGCCCCGACCAGCACATATGCCGGCATCAGCTTGCCCTGTTTTTTGCCGTTCTGAGCAAGGTTCAGAGCATTTTCCTATGGACACAGGAATGGAAGGAAAAATCACAGCTGAACCATTTGCTCTCCACCCTGAAAAGGGGCTCGGATCTCTTGAAACAGCCGGAGGAAGAGACAAAAGGGCCTGAGGGCTGGATTCGGCAAATTCAGGATATGTACCGCAACCTTCCCGCGGGGAATTATTATCAGCTAGAAGAGTGGGCGCGTTCCTGCTATTGGAGGCTTCTCGGCTTTGGGCCGATGGAACGGGAGTGGAAGCCTTTATTTAAATTATTTGCCTCCTGTGAATCGATGAGGATGGCGAGCTCTCATGCAGCCGGGCAGCCTGGGCCGGCGATCCGGGAACTTAAGCCTTTCATCCAATATATGCTGGCTGAAGCCGGAGACGCATTGGACAGCCTTTCGCGGACCGCTTCTCCATTTGCCTTTGATGAGTATTTTTCTTTTTTAAACACATACAGCCATGAATTTTTGGAACAAGAGACGGTGTACCCGGCGGAATTCACTGAAATATACCGCAAGCTTTGGACCACGCTTTTTAAAAGAAAGCACGATCGGCAAAAGGAGCTTTCCCGGCTTCAAAAAATGGATGCCGCGGTCATGGATGGGCGCCATAAAGTGGCCATCACCCACTTGGCGATCCTTCTCGGAGAGGATCGTCTGGCCATTGAAGAGATTAAGCAGTATGGACCCGAGATTTCACCGTTTGCCCTTCTGTGGATCAAAATGCTTCAGGCGGAAGGCTCCAAGCAGCGCTTGTCCGACTATTTGCCGGTCTTATTGAACCAATCGGCCGATTTTATCTCAAGTATGGACCGCAATTATGAACAGGCTTCATTTGCCCGCTCCCTCTTCCATGTATTGGACGAGGATCTGCTAAGCCAGCTGGATGCCGGAATGCTTGAGAAGATGTACATCACCCTTCTGCCTCACAGCCGGTACCATTATAGCGAATACCTCCTTGAAAAGCAGGAATTCCGCAAGTGGACGGAGCTGCAGGCTTATTCCGGAAGCAGCTTGGACTACGTGGACCGCCATACGATCGATCTTGTGGCCAGACATGATCCTGGAGCGCTCTTCCCCCTTTATCATGAAGCCATTTCAGATCTCATCCATAACCGTAACCGGGATTCCTACAAGCGGGCTGTCCGGTTGCTCAAACGCCTCCAGAAGCTATATAAAAAAGAAAAGAAGCTTCCTCAATGGGATGTGTTTTTAAACCAATTGCTCGGAAATACGAAGCGCCTGCGTGCTTTTCATGAAGAATGCCGGAAAGGGAAGCTGATCGATGCTGAATCATAATGCATATACACTTCATATCAAACCGATGGCCGACGGGTTCTTTTTCATTTTTCCCGGGGAAGAGGCCGGAGGATATTGGAAAAGAAATTTGTTTCTTTGGCATGAGGAAAGCTACTTCGGAACATTCCTGGAATTCAGCACGCACGAAGGGTTTACAGGTGTAAAAGTGGATAGTTACGGACTGTTGACTCTGCTTGCGGAGGACCGGCTTCATTCCTTCATTTATTTTGACTGGTGTGAACCTGGTGATGCCCTTTTGGCCGTGTCTCCGATAATGCTGGAATCAATCCGGATGGGTAAATGGTTGCCCGACTTTCAGGCTGATGGCCGTTCCCCATTTATATGGAAGGTGCCGCAAATGGTATGGGATGAGTTTAATGAATCCTTCTGGGATCAGCTTTTTTTTGAGGAGACAATGAGAGAATTTGTTTCCCGCTGGTACCACGAAGCATTATCCCAGTATGTGGCTTCAAAGGAAAGCGGCGGCCGCCTTGCAGAAAAGATGGCCCTTCTTCAGGAGGGCCCCCTTACTTCCGATGAGCTGAAGGCTTACTTTGATGAACAGCGCTGGCACGAATGGACGGGAATGGCTGACGAAGAGCTTCCGTTTACAATGGGGATTCGGCTGTCGGAACCGGAGGACGACCAAGATGTATGGCGTTTGGAAACCGTACTGAGGGATCGGAAAAAGCCGGATACTGTACGTGTATTTTCGGGAAAACGCCTTTTGAAAAAGTGGGAACCTTTTCTCTCCCGTATCGATGCTGAGCAACAGCGCTGGATCAAGCTTTTTCCGTGGCTTCAAGGCGAGGATGGCCTTGCTGAAGAGCTGGATGAAACCGCAGCATGGGATTTCCTGACGGATTCGAGCGAAAAACTCCTCGCCCTGGGCATTGAAATTTTACTGCCCGCCTGGTGGGAAGCTTTGAAGGAAACGAGCATGACGGTGAAAGCAAAAGTAAAACAGACTGGGACGAATTACCGGCCGTCCTTTGTGGGCCTTGACGCGATGCTGGATTTCGATTGGAGACTTTCCATGAATGGAGCCGATTTGTCGGAGGAAGAGTTTCAGACGCTGGTCCATGAGCAGCGCAGGCTCGTGAAAATCCGCGGACAATGGGTTCGGCTGGACCCGAAAATGATTGCGCATCTGCAGGCATTAATGATGCAGGCAAAGCGTGAGGGGCTGAGGGTCCAGGATGTTTTTGCGCAGGGGCTGGAGGAAGACGGCAACGTATTGGCGGAAGCCGATGAATTCGATCCCCGTGCTTTTGCCCAGGTGAAGATTGAATTGAATCAGTCTTTAAGGAAAATGGTGCAGCAGCTCCATGATGTAACGGAAATACCGGATATTCCGGTGCCTGAAGGGCTGCACGGTGAACTCCGGCCATATCAAAAGCTGGGCCTCAGCTGGCTTACTTTCCTGCGAAAATACGGTTTTGGCGCGATTTTGGCGGACGATATGGGGCTTGGAAAAACCATCCAGCTTATCGCCTATTTAATGCACGTGAAGCAGGATGAAAAGGATGGGTCCCCAGCCTTGATCATTTGCCCGACGTCGGTCCTTGGCAACTGGCAAAGGGAGCTGGAAC
>DATBUB010000018.1:0-9023 GCA_036516555.1 Bacillaceae bacterium | reverse complement strand
TTAAATTGTGAAAACACAAGATTCCACACCTCCAGATAGCGCTCATTTTCACCGCCTGGAAACAGCTCGGGATCGTTGGGATCGTCCCCATACTCCGGACCTCTGTCATAAAAAATCTCGGTATTCGGGCCGCTTGGTCCTTCCCCGATATCCCAGAAATTCTCTTCTAGACGAATGATTCTTTCTTCAGGAATCCCGATATTTTTATTCCACAGTTCAAAGGCTTCATCATCTTCGGGATGAATGGTGACGGACAGTTTCTCGGGATTGAAACCAATCCATTTCGGGCTGGTCAAAAATTCCCATGCCCATTCAATGGCTTCTTTTTTAAAATAATCACCAATGGAAAAGTTGCCGAGCATCTCAAAAAAAGTATGGTGCCGCGCAGTTTTGCCGACATTTTCAATATCATTTGTACGGATTGATTTTTGGGCATTCACAATCCTTGGATTTTCAGGAATGACCCTTCCGTCAAAATATTTCTTCAGTGTTGCAACCCCGCTGTTGATCCAAAGCAAAGATGGATCATCATGAGGAACAAGAGAAGCGCTTGGCTCCACCTTATGTCCTTTTTCCTTAAAAAAATCAAGATACATCTGTCTGATCTGTGCACCTGTCAATGATTTCATCGCAATCAGCCTCCTAAAAAATAAAATAAAAAAAGCCCCGCCCCATACAGGGGCGAAGCATGTTCGCGGTACCACCCTGATTTAACGCTGGCAAACGCCGGCGTTATCTCTCAGCCACCTTAACGCGGTGTACGGCAGGTATTAGCTGCTCTCAGGATTGGCGCCCCATTACCCTTCATCCGGAATTTCTTTCAGCCTGCGGAAATTCCTCTCTTGTGCACCCTTGTGCTCTGATGGTCGATAACAGGTGGATCCCTCTACAATTTACCGTTTTGAAATGTCTAACAAGAATTATAGAAAACCGCTGCATGGTTGTCAATCTTAAGGTTGCTTGGACCGAATCAAATGATCCCTTGAATGGATCAGCGCAACTTTCACTACAGCCAAGATCGGGACTGCAACAACCATTCCCACAATGCCTGCCGCCTCACCTCCGGCCAGCAGCGCTCCAATGATGAATAGGGGGTGCATGTTGATGGACTTCCCCACGATATAAGGCGAAAGGATATTCCCTTCCAAAAACTGAAGCGAAAAGACAATAATGACCGCGATGACTGCCTGTTTAACGGAGGACAAAAGAGCGATGGCCAAGACTGGGACTGCCCCGATGACCGGGCCGAAATAAGGAATGATGTTTGTAAAGGCTATTATGGCACCGAGCATGACCGGATACTGCAAGCCAAGAAGCCAGAAGGATAAGGCTGCAATGGATCCGATCACCGTACACACAATGAGCTGGCCCCGGATATAACCGCCCAGTGAGACATTGGCTGCCTTCAAAAACTCAATGGCGTTATCTCTCCATCTTTTCGGTGTCATATACCACGCGGCTTTCTTGACCTGTTCCAGGTCCTTTAAAAAATAAAAAGAGATGAACGGAACAACTGCAAGCAAAAATGCGTAATTCATGAGTTTCATAAACCCTGACAGAACATTCGCCAGAAAATCATCCAGCCAAATTTCGAATTCATGGACCCTTTGGTCAATCTGCCCTTGCATCCCATCCGGCCAGCGCGAGGTGGATACCTCAAGGTTTCGGATCAATTGTTTATAAAAAGCGGCAAGATCGGGGACATGCTCGGAAAAATGGCGCATCTGCTCAATGAGGACTGGAATTCCCATGTAGAGTCCATATCCTGTTCCGCCAAAAAACAAAAGATAGATGATAAGAATGGACAACACCCTGTTAAAGCCCATTTCCTGAAATTTCATAACGAGGGGGTGCAATAAATAAGCAATAAACCCACCCAGCACAAATGGGGACAATGCGGTGATGATGATGGTAAGTACAGGCTGCCACAGCGGCTTCAATAACATAAGGCAATATAAGGTGACAAACAGCAATAATAAAATTCCAATGTTGTAAAGTATACGAAGCCGTGTTTGTTTCAACCTGACTCCCCCTCCATGCGGATAGTTTGCACACATGGGTATTTTTTATGCCAATGAATGGCAAGAAAGCTGCCTAAAAAAAGGCAGCTTTCTTGTCAATCACCTATGTCAGCTAAGTTTGCGCTGCTGTTCATCAAACAAATCGTCAAGCGAACTTAAGGAGCCATCCTCTTCCACCTGGTGTGTATAGATGGTCTTTCCCCCAATTGACAGCTCAATGAAACAGTTCCAGCAGTAATATTGGTTAATTCCAATTTTCCCAAGATCCTTGCTCTGGCAATTCGGACACTTCATCATGGGCTTCGCCACCTCGCAGCTTATTGACCGACACGATGATGGCATCTTTTCCAATCCTTGGTGGGTGTGGAGTCCGAATTACTCGTTTTCCTTGCGATATGTCAGAAAAGAAACCATCCGTCAGTTCATACCCTACGATTGTGCCCGTTTCCTCAAGAAAGTATACATCATCCAGCAACCCAAGCTGTTCGCCGTGCTGGGAAATGGCATATTTCTTTGCCAAAGGCTGCGAATGGGTCATGGTATGCTCGCTTTCCTGTTCCCTGTACCTTGCAAGATCATTCTTATCGTGCAGCAAAATGTGTTGTTTGCCAAATGCGGCAACATTACGGACTGAAAGACGATATTTTTTTCCAAGCAAACCTGGGGCTTGCAGCAAAAAGTCAGTGACACTCCCGTCTTCAGCAATGCAGAGGTCGCACACAATGCCCAACTGTTCACCTGTATGGTCAACAGCCGGCATCCCTTTTAAAAGAGAAAATGTCCGCAAAGCATCCCCGCCTTTCCGAACATTCCTATTTTGTGCGTCATTGCATAAAGTCATAAGGCGTAACATTTTCCATGCCGATCATGGGGTCGATCATCATCATATTTTCCTCTGTGAGCATAACATCTTTTGCCTTTTTTTCACTGTCAGGTGACCCATCCTCCTGTCCGCCTGTAAGCTTTTCAAAAAGGGAGGTTCTCCGCATCTGGTCATCCTCCCTTTCCACCCCCAGCCGAAAGGCGCTTTCTTCCCCGCAAAGTATCAGGGATTGTTTACTCCTTGTGATGGCGGTATACAGGAGATTGCGTCTCAGCATCCGGTAATAGCTTCGCACCACCGGCAAAATTACAATCGGAAACTCGCTTCCCTGAGATTTATGGATGGAACAGCAAAAGGCATGGGTGATCTGATTCAGATCAGCCCTCGTATAGGTGACTTCCGTCCCTTCAAACGAGACAATCACCATATCTTGTTTTTCCGTGTTTTCTTTGGCAAAAAAGATGGAAATAATTTCTCCCATATCCCCATTGAACACGTTTTGCTCCGGCTGATTGACCAGCTGCAATACTTTATCCCCAATCCTGTATTTCACGTCACCAAAGGAAAGTTCCTTTCTGGTTCCATCGTGGTTTGGGTTGAATATTTCCTGCATGATGGCATTTAAATTATTGATTCCCGCAGGACCTCTGTACATGGGAGCCAACACTTGGATATCTTTTGCTGTATAGCCTTTCTGTTTGGCGCTGGTCACCACTTTTTCGACTACTTCTCCAATTTGGGCGGCCTGGCATTTGATAAAAGAACGGTCTTTCTGGGGCTTGCCCAGATCGCCAGGCAGCTGTCCGCGCTTGATTTCATGAGCTAGACGGATAATGGAAGATCCTTCTGCCTGCCGGTAAATATCGGTCAGCTGCACCGTAGGGATCACCTTGGATCTGAGAAGGTCCTTCAGCACCTGTCCCGGCCCAACCGAAGGAAGCTGATCCTCATCGCCCACCAGGATGACCTGAATATGTTCCGGAAGCGCCTTGAGCAACTGGTTCGCCAGCCATGTATCCACCATGGACATTTCATCCACAATGAGCAGCCTGCCTTCTATTTCCCTGTCATCATCCGTGTCATATGACTCCTGTCCTGTCATCCCGAGCAGCCTGTGAATGGTCATCGCAGGCAGTCCGGTCGCTTCCGCCATCCTCTTTGCCGCGCGTCCTGTCGGGGCAGCAAGGAGGATGGGGAAAGGTTCTTCCTTCTTATAGGAGTAAGGATCGAGGGAACACCCATGAAGTTCCGAGTAAAGTTCGACAATCCCTTGAATGACTGTCGTCTTTCCTGTACCAGGCCCACCGGTCAGGATCATCATGGGGTTCATCAAAGCCGTTTGGATGGCTTCCTTTTGTGATGGGGCATATTGGACGCCAATGCGATCTTCCAGTTCACCCAATGCAAGCAAAAATTCAGATTCTGGAAACTGGTCAGAATATTCCGTCTGATCCATAATCCGTTTGATATTTGAAACGATTCCTTTCTCGGCAAAATAGAGGGATGGCATGTAGAGGCGTTTTGCCTCAACGATCAGCTTTCCCTCTTCTTCCAGCTTGAGGATCTCTGCTGAAATGTCCGTAAAGGGGATTTCCTTGGGCTGACTCTCTTCAAGGAGGACTTTCACCTTCTCAAGAAGTTCTTCCGCTTCTAAATAGACATGCCCGTTCTGCAGTGATTCCTGCTCCAGCACATACAGACATCCTGCTTTAATCCGGTCGGGGTGATTCCCGCCTAAACCCAGCTGGACCCCGATCTCATCCGCCCGGCCAAAACCGATGCCTTCTACGTCCTCAATCAGCTGGTACGGATTTTTTTGGAGAATGTTCAGGGCTTCCCCTTTATATACCTGGTAAATCTTCATGGAGATTTGAGGACCGAATCCAAATTGGTTCAGTCCGATCATTACCTGCTCAAGCCCTTGATTTTCCACGAGAGTATCATAGAGCTCTTTAGCTTTCTCGGGCGGGAGCTTCGGTACGGTATCAAGGATGGATGGCTTTGCAAGGATCTCGCTGATTGCGTTTTCCCCGAGAGCTTCCACTACCCGTTCAGCCGTTTTTTTGCCGATTCCCTTAAACAGCTCGCTCGAAAGGTATGCAATAATTCCCTGTTTCGTCTGAGGGATTTCCTTTTTAAAATGGCTCGCATGAAACTGGGCGCCAAAACGGGGATGCTCCTTCATTCTCCCAAAAAATACATACGTTTCCTGTTCATGAATCTTCGGAAAATAGCCCGTGATGACAGCCTCCTTATCGCTCATCTCTTCATTTGTTTCTTCCACCCGGATGCGGATGACCGAATACAAGTTTTGTTCATTATGAAAAATAGTGACGAGGTGACGGCCTTTTATGAACTTTTCATGCTCCGAAAACAAATCAAGTGAATCCTGGCGTTCCAATTACGTCCCCCCCTCATCCTGCCTGAATTAATCTTGTTCTTCCTCGAGCGCCTGCTCCATCAGCTTTTTCCCGTTCCCTGCGAGCATATGGTCCGGTTGTATATTCAATGCCGTTTCAAAGCATTCCAGGGCTTTTTTGGCGTCATTTAAATGAGCCGCATGGGCAACCCCCAAATTATAATAAGCATCTGCATGCAGTGCATCCTCTTTCGTCACTTGTTCCAGCTGCTTCATGGCTTCCTCATAGACACCGCTTTGAGCGAGAGCCAATCCATATTGAAACCTTGCTTCCGTGTCGGAAGCGTCCAGTTCCACACTTCGCTGCAAATAAGGAAGCGCCATTGTGCCCCTGCCTAAATTCACGAAACACATTCCCAGCATATAGTGGAGATCATTTGTTTCCGGACCGATAGCCAGAGCCTTTTCAAACATGCCTGCGGCAGAATCAAATTTTTCTTGGTTGAAATACAGATTTCCATAGCTGTAATAAGCGGCAGTTGCCTGGCCATCAATGTCTATGGCCCTTGTTAAAAACTGCTCTGCCCGCTGATATTCCCCGACAGACAGCAGTACGTTGGCAAAATTGACATACGCAACTGCGTCCTTTGGATTTTCTTCAATGGCTTCGGTAAACATCTGGATCGCCTTTTCGATGTTTCCCTGCCGTAAAAATTCAATGCCCTGCAAATTTTTATCCATACGACACACTCCGAACTTAGTTGATAATGGGATTATAGCATATTTTCCAATCTTGAAGAGACACACGTTCAAAGGCTTTCGCCATAAAGAAAAAGCGGCCCATCCACGAATGTGGACCAGCCGCCGTTCAGCCTACAAAGGTAAGCCTTTTTCCGTCTTTATATATTTCGTCTATGGTTCCTCCGCCCAAGCAAGCCTCACCGTCATAGAATACGGCTGCCTGGCCCGGTGTTACGGCTCTGACTGGTTTGGCAAAGGTTACGATGGATTCATTCCCGGGCAGCCGATGCACTGTCACTTCCTCATCGGGCTGGCGGTAACGGAATTTGGCCGTACATGTGAATGTTTCAGGTGCTTCCTTATCGGAAACCCAGCTTACATTCACCGCCTTGATGGAATCAGAGTACAGGGACAGATGGTCAAAGCCCTGTTCGACGAACAGTACATTCCGCTCCAGATCTTTTCCGACGACAAACCATGGATCGCCCGCACCGCCGATTCCAAGGCCGTGCCGCTGGCCAATGGTGTAATACATAAGTCCATCATGATTCCCGACCTTTTTGCCATCAAGGGTCTCCATGATCCCCTTTTGGGCAGGAAGATAACCGCTGAGGAAATCTTTGAAATTGCGCTCCCCAATAAAACATATGCCGGTACTGTCCTTTTTCGAAGCCGTGGCCAGGCCCGCTTTAAGTGCAATTTCCCGCACCTGTTTTTTATCGATCCCCCCAAGAGGAAACATCACTTTTTCAAGCTGCCCCTGGCCAAGCTGATTGAGGAAATACGTTTGGTCCTTATTATTGTCCACACCGCGGAGCATTTTATATTCTCCGTCTGCATACTCCACCCTTGCATAATGCCCGGTCGCCAAATAATCTGCGCCAAGCTTCATGGCATGTTCGAGAAACGCCTTGAATTTGATTTCCTTGTTGCACATGACATCAGGGTTCGGTGTTCGCCCCGCTTTATATTCATCCAGGAAATAGGTAAACACCTTATCCCAATATTGTTTTTCAAAATTGACCGCGTAATAGGGAATGCCGATCTGGTTGCAGACCCTGATGACGTCATTATAGTCTTCCGTTGCCGTACATACGCCATTTTCATCCGTGTCATCCCAGTTTTTCATAAAGATCCCGATGACATCGTACCCCTGTTCCTTTAACAGAAGTGCCGCTACAGATGAGTCGACGCCTCCGGACATGCCTACAACTACGCGGGTATCTTTCGGCTCTTTCTTCATGGTACATCTTCCTTTCAAGTTTGAAGCCTGCGGACGATGGCAGCCGTTTTGGCCGCCGCCTCCTCCGCTTCTTCCGCCGTATTCCCATATCCGAAGCTGAACCGGATGGAATTGCGGATACGCTCAGACCGTTTGCCGTGCATAGCCACAAGAACATGGGATGGCTCAATAGAACCTGCTGTGCATGCCGAACCGCTGGAAGCGGCAATTCCAGCCATATCGAGATTCACGAGCAGTGCTTCCACATCGGTTCCAGGAAAGCTTACATTGAGAATATGAGGCAGTGCATGTTCCTGGGAACCGTTGAGATAAAAAGTGATTCCTTCCTTTTTCAGGATATCGATAAATCGCTTTTTCATCTGCCTTAACTGAATGTTCTTCTTTTCCCTTGTTGCCATTGCTATTGAAACCGCCTCTGCAAAACCGGAAATGGATGGGATACTTTCTGTACCTGCCCGTCTTTTCTGTTCCTGTTCCCCTCCGAATGATCCGGATCTGATTTTGGTTCCGGTTCTGATATACAAAAATCCAATCCCCTTTGGTCCGTTTATCTTATGGGCTGAGGCCGAAAGCAAGTCAATATTCATCTCTTTCACATCAATTGTTTCTGAACCATAAGCCTGTACGGCATCCGTATGGAAAAGGGCCTGATGATCTGCCAGCAGGCGCCCAATTTCCCCAATGGGCTGTATGGTCCCGACCTCATTGTTGCCAAACATGACGGTGACGAGAATGGTATTTTCGCGCAAAGCCATCCTGACATCCTCCGGCTCGATCATTCCGTTTTCATCCGGATCCAGGTAGGTGACATCATATCCTTCTTTTTCCAGATGTTCACAGGAGTGAAGAACCGCATGGTGCTCCACTTTCGTTGTGATGATGTGATTTCCCTTTTCCTTGTTGGCCAGTGCCGCTCCAATAATGGCAAGGTTATCGGCTTCCGTGCCTCCGCTCGTAAAGACGATTTCGGAGAACTCGGCATGTATGCTTTCCGCAATAACCGAACGGGATTCGTCCAATATTCTTCTCGCTTCCCTTCCAAAGGAATGGATGCTTGAAGGATTGCCGAAATACCCTGTCATGATGGAAACCATTTTCTCGGCGACCTGCGGATGTATGGGAGATGTTGCAGCATGGTCAAGATAAATGTTTGTCATATTAACCACCTATGAAAAAAATTAAATATAGAACATATACGGCTCAGAATCTCCGTCTTCGCTGTGATTGACAAGGTCCTCCACCGTAGTGTTGTCAAGTACATCTTTCACCGCATCCCGGATTCTCATCCATAATTCCCTTTTTGCGGGTTCTTCATCCTCTATACCTTCAACAGGGCTGATCGGCCCTTCGAGGACACGGATAATATCTCCTGCCGTAATATTCGCAGGTTCGTCCGCCAGTATATAGCCGCCGTATGCACCCCGGATACTTTTGACCAGCCCGGCATTCCGAAGCGGACCGGCAAGCTGTTCCAGATAATGCTCGGATAATTGATGTGACTGTGCAATGGATTTGAGCGAAATTGGCCCTTCCCCATGTCTTTTGCCAAGTTCAATCATGATGGTCAGGCCGTATCGCCCTTTCGTAGAAATTTTCATAAGCTAGCACCCCGTTCCAATTCTTTGCCCGGCTCAGTCTCCCTCTTCTTCAGCACATGCTTGGTCAACCTCTGGCATTGCGGAAGCGCAAATCCAATAAGCGTTCCGACTGAAAGACTGAATACCACAGTACCAATGAAGACCGGACCGCCCAAAAGCCATCCGATGATCAGGACGGCGACTTCCATTATCCTCCGGACATTGGAAATTTTCCATCCGGTTCTTTCGGTCATAGCCA
>DATBUB010000017.1:0-7734 GCA_036516555.1 Bacillaceae bacterium | reverse complement strand
AGAGGGCCAAAAAGACAATGCCGATCCGAAGGACGATCACCCGGTCCACTTTCTTCGCCCATTTGCCGGCTGCCACAAACGTAATCGGCTGCAGAATGACCACAGCCAGATTGTATACGGCCAAATCCAAAAAGCGGCCCGACTGTTTCCATAAATAGATGTTCACAAACGTGTTTGATAATGAAATGCTGAGGGAGTAAAGCCCCCCAATCAAAAGGAGAAGTGTCAAATCCTTTGATACCTCAATATCGCCAATCAGCTTTCTCCATTTCGTCATTGCGCAGACTCCCCTTTTCCATCTCTCCTATTTTGAGTGAAAGGGGGAGGTTTCATACAATCAAAAGTCACCCTGCTCCTATAAAGAGGCAAAAAAAACGAGCCGTCCTGTAAGGATAGCTCGCCTTGCAGGCACAGCCCGCTTATTTTGCTTCTTCGTATAATTTTTGTACTTCATCCCAGTTAACCACGTTCCAGAATGCACTCATGTATTCTGGACGGCGGTTTTGATACTTGAGATAGTATGCATGCTCCCAAACATCCAAGCCAAGCAGAGGAGTTTTGCCTTCCATAAGCGGATTATCCTGGTTAGGAGTGCTTGTGATTTCAAGCTTGCCGTTGTTCAATACAAGCCATGCCCACCCAGAACCGAAACGCCCTGCGCCGGCTGCTTCGAATTGTTCTTTGAACTTGTCATAGCTGCCGAATGTTTCTTTGATGGCGTCTGCAAGAGATCCGGATGGCTCGCCGCCGCCATTAGGAGAAAGAAGCTTCCAGAACAGCGTATGGTTTGCGTGTCCGCCTCCGTTGTTGCGTACTGCAGTCCGGATGGACTCAGGTACAGAATCCAAGTCTGAAATCAACTCTTCGACCGATTTGCCTGCAAGCTCATCCTTGCCTTCAAGAGCCTTGTTCAGGTTGGTGACATATGTGTTGTGATGTTTAGTGTGATGAATGTTCATTGTTTCCTTATCGATATGAGGCTCAAGCGCATCATACGCGTAAGGCAATTGCGGTAATTCAAATGCCATGTCCATTCCTCCTATGTAATAAATTTGAATCGTGGGACGATTCACCTTTTACAGCTTAAGAGTATCAAAGTTAAGTCCTGCATACAAATGTTTTGCTCCCCTTTTACAGGACAGCCATGAAGAAATAAACCACCATAATCACTTGGATGATAGCTTTTGCAATCACGCTTCCAATAAACCCGGCAACCGATCCCAGCCCAATGACCACCGACTTTTTAAAAGGCGTTCTGTTTACAATCATTTCACCGGCAATTGCGCCGAGAAATGGCCCGATCAAAATGCCGAATGCAGGAATTACAAACGGCCCCGCCAAGATTCCTATGGCGCTCCCCCACATGCCCGCTTTGGAGCCCCCGAATTTTTTGACCCCCAGCACATTTGCGAGATTATCCACTGACAGCAGAAGGACCACGAAAAGGCCCTGTATCAGCCAAAACAGCCAATTGAACGGTTCAAACGAAAACAGCACCCCATATAAAAGAAAGGCACCGGCCAAGAGCAGTACGCTCGGGATAATGGGATAGAACAAACCAATAAAGGCACCCGCGATGAGGATGATGATCAATGACCAATAGATGAATTCCATGTATGCTCTCCTTCCAAACCCTTAATTTTGAATGTTTTCGCAAACTTTCGCCCAACCTCTTGAATGCCTGGCTCAAACACATCTACAATGAGAGCGACGCCATCATTCACTAAAGGAAGTGTAGAGTATGAGAGGACCTTCTCTCTTTACCCTGTTTTATAAAAGCTTATACTCACCAAAAGAAATTGCCAAGTTTCGGTTTCTCGGCATCGGAAAAATCATTCAGTACATTTTTTTGCTGATGCTTTTTTCCGCAGTACCGGGCATCCTGGAATCCATAGGGAAAAATGAGCTCACCATGGAAGAAGCCCTCTTAACAGAAAGCGGAGCGAAATGGATCATGCTCCCGCTCTTCTCTTTCTTCACCTATATATTTCATGCAGGGTTCGGATTTATCAAAATTTCAGTTTTTGCCTATGCCGGCGTGGGTTTTGCCCGTATGCTGGAGAGAAAAGTCCCGTACAGGCAAAGCTGGCGGATTGCGGCGTTCAGCCTGACTCTTCCCACCATCCTGTCAGGCCTGCTTACCCTTGCCGGAATCGACATTCCGGGTGCCAATTATGCTGACTGGGCCATCATCCTGGTTATCCTGTACGCCAGCATAAAAGCTGTGCCCAAACCAAAAATAATACCCTGAGGGAATGTTGGAATATTCCCCGCCTTTTAAACATATAAATGGGACATCTTATAAAAGGCGGGATATTCCATGAAAAAAATCGCAGTCTTTATGGCAGCAGTCATTGTAGGCTACAGCATGTATTACGACCTCGCAATCGGCACTCTGCCTTCATTCAGCAACCCATCATCCTCCAGCTCCGCTGCCTCGCCCGTTCCCGGAGAAGCACCCCATGCAATAGTCAAGATCAACGCTGGGGATACGGTCATTTCCATTGTGGAAGAACTTGAGAAAGGAACACTGCCGGTTCCGATTGAACAAGTGGTGGAGGATTTCAGGTCCCTGAATAATCAGACAAAACCTGAAGAAATACAAATCGGAAAGGAATACAAATTTCCGATATACGGCAGTCCGGCAAGCGAAAACAGGCGATAATGTTGTCAACATGGCCCCAACATTGATACAATATTCACGTAACCATTAAAAACAGGAACGTTATTCCTGTTTCTTTATAAAGGAGAGACTTGCCCTTGGGTGAAATCATACATCGTTCGAAAACACGTCCCGTTAAAGTCGGAAACCTGACCATCGGGGGAAGCGACGAAGTGATCATTCAAAGCATGACCACTACCAAAACCCATGACGTGGACGCAACCGTCCGTGAAATAGAACGTCTGGAAGAAGCCGGATGCCAGATCGTCCGGGTGGCATGCCCTGATGAACGTGCGGCTCGTGCCATTTCAGAAATCAAAAAAAGAATCAATATTCCCCTTGTAGTAGACATTCATTTTGACTATAAATTGGCTTTGATTGCGATTGAAGGGGGAGCCGACAAAATCAGGATCAATCCCGGAAACATCGGCCGCCGCGAAAAAGTCGAAGCTGTTGTGCAGGCAGCCAAGGAAAAAGGGATCCCCATCAGAATTGGCGTCAACGCCGGAAGCCTTGAGCGGAATATCCTAAAAAAATACGGCTATCCAACTGCAGACGGCATGGTAGAGAGCGCCTTGCACCATATTAAGATCCTTGAAGACCTGGACTTCCATGATATCATCGTTTCCATGAAAGCATCTGATGTCAGGCTTGCCATTGAAGCCTATGAAAAAGCGAGCATGGCTTTCGATTACCCCTTGCATCTCGGAATAACGGAAAGCGGGACATTGTTTGCCGGAACAGTAAAAAGTGCCGCAGGACTTGGGGCCATCCTGAGCAGGGGGATTGGAAGCACCCTTCGGGTATCCCTCAGTGCCGATCCTGTTGAGGAAGTGAAAGTGGCCAGGGAACTCCTTAAATCATTCGGCCTCATCTCAAACGCAGCTACCCTTGTTTCCTGCCCTACATGCGGCAGGATTGAGATCGATCTGATCAGTATCGCGAATGAAGTTGAAGAATACATTCAAAAAATTAAGGCGCCTATCAAGGTATCCGTCCTTGGCTGTGCCGTAAATGGACCTGGTGAAGCCAGAGAAGCGGATATCGGCATTGCCGGTGCGCGGGGAGAGGGCCTGCTCTTCAAAAAAGGCAAGACAGTTAGAAAAGTTCCGGAAGCGGATATGGTAGAAGAGCTGAAAAAGGAAATCGACCTGATGGCCGAGGAGTATTATAAAAAGCAGGAAGCGGAAAAGCAAAACCTTACAATATAAAATGCGCATGAACACAGGAAAAGCACGGGCACTGCCCGTGCTTTTCTTTATCATGTGAAAGGCGCTATCATTAATCCGATGACCAACGAAATGGAACCTATGACAATCGCCCAGGCTGCCATTCCCTTTGAGCCGTTTATTCTTGCCGCAATCCCGATGGCCACTCCTGCAGCCCCTAAAAGAATGGGCATGAAAAAGAGGGAAAGAATCGAAAGGATCAAAGCGGTGAGCCCCAGTCCCTTTGCGTTCTTTTTTGTTCCTCCAGCATTTCCACTGTGCCCCTTATCGCCCGTTCCGGAATAGGATGGCGCCATTTCTGCAGATGTTTCCTCCAGATAAGGGGCTCCTCCGGTATGCCTCGTCGGCGGAGCCATATTTATATTCTGCATATAGAGGCCGTCGGTTGGCTTGGAAGCATTGGTGTCCTGTGATTTCCCGGCATCTTTCTGCCTTGAATCAACCTCATTCGGCATGTTGCTGTTTCCTTGCCGATTTTGTTGAACTTCCTTTTCGTAGAGGCTGTTGCCTTTCCGCTGCGAAACGTTTTGATCGGACATTTTGCAGTTTCCCCCCTTGCTCAAAAACATGAGCAAGATTAGTTTGTGCATCATCCACAAGAATCTTCTTGTCAATCTTTTACATTGAGCCACCTTATAACGAATAAGGGTTTATGGTACACTTAAGGAGACAAATAGAACATATATATACATAAAAGGAGTGTGTCCATGAAGAAAAGATTTGGGATCGACATTGACGGAACCGTTACATGTCCAGAAACATTCATACCGTATATCAACAAGGAATTTAATTTAAATCTTACTTTGGATGATTTGACCGAATATGAGTTTACTTCCTGTGTTGATCTTCCAAAAGAACAGTTCAATAAATGGTTTCTTGAATCTGAGCCCCACATTTACGCCGCTTCCCCTCTTGCTTCAGGGGCAAGAGAGGTCCTGTCAAAATGGAAGGAACAGCATGAACTGTACTTCATCAGCGCCAGGGCAGACAGCTTGAGGAAAATTACAGAGGAATGGTTTTCATCCAATGATTTGCATTACCATCACATTGAACTGATTGGTTCTCATGATAAAGTGGGCACAGCAAAGAGACATGAGGTTGATTTGTTCTTTGAAGACAAGCATGATAATGCCGTTTCCATCGCAGAAGAACTCCATATTCCCGTTATCCTGTTTGATGCACCGTATAACAGGCTGCCGGCGCCTGACAATGTCATTCGTGTGAAGAATTGGCAAGAAGCAGAGGCCTGGGTGGCACAATGGATCCAATCGGAGCAAAAAATAAAAGAAGAAGCCTGAGTTATGAGGCTTCTTCTTTGCATGACGGGCATACTCCGTATATTTCAAATTTATGGTCGGCCACATCATATCCCTTCAGGTCATCCCGGATGATTTCCATTGGACATATATCAATCGCCTTCGTTCCTCCGCAATCCATACAAATGAAATGATGATGGTGCTCCTCTCCTCCGCACCGGAAGCGGAAGTTTTTCTCTCCCGCCAGTTCTGTCTCCTCCAAAATGCCCAGCTCTGAAAATAGGGACAGGTTGCGATATATGGTATCAAAACTCAGGCCAGGATAATCCGCTTGCATTTTTTCCAATACATCCTTGGCTGTCATGTACTTATTGCTTTCGGCAAATACCTGGAGCATTTGCTCCCTTTTGCCTGTCACTTTATACCCTCTTTGTTTCACCGCATGAAGAGCCTCGGCAACATGCATGTCCCTCACCTCAATTTTATTTTAATGGAGTCCTTGCCCGCACCCGCTTGTACAGAATCGCACCAAGCAAAATGGCTATGGCGAGCATGACAATTGTTCCGCCCGGAGCCAAATCAAGGTAGTAAGCCGATATGAGGCCGCCGATGACAGATATTTCTCCAAAGACAATGGACAGGACAATGGTTTGCTTAAACCCCCTGGCCAGCCTCATGCTGGCTGCTACCGGGAGCGTCATGAGCGCCGATACGAGAAGGATGCCCACAATCCGCATGGATGCTGCGATCACCAATGCAATCATCACCATAAAGATAAAGTGTATCGCCTTAGCCGGTATGCCAGATGCCTTTGCATGTTCTTCATCAAAAGAAAGCAGGAACAACTCCTTATACAATAAAATGATCAGGATGACCACAAACAAACTGATAACCGATATGACGTATAAATCGGTGCGGCTGACCGCACTGACACTTCCAAACAGATAATTCAGCAAATCCGTGTTAAAACCTTCGGCGAGTGAAATGAATATGACCCCTACACCGATGCCTCCCGACAGGATGATGGGAATGGCCAGTTCCTGGTAATGTTTATACACAAGCCGGAGCCGTTCAATGAAAATAGACCCAAGGACCGAAAAGGCCATCCCAAAATAAAGGGGGTTCACGCCGGCGAATAAGGCTGTCTTTTTGCTTAAAAACAAACTTGCCGCGATTCCCGAGAGCGTCACATGGCTCAGAGCATCGGCAATGAGGGATAATCTTCTCACCACTATGAATGTTCCAAGCAATGGAGCGATCAATCCAATGAGAAGGCCTGTCATAAACGTATTCCTCAAAAATTCATATTCAAAAATAGCTGTGATCATCGGGGATATCCACCTTTTTAATGTGTCTCATGATCATGGGATAAAAGATGAACGTCATGATGGTAGAACATGGACATATCCTCACTGTTCATCCGTTCAAACTCTTCTGTGTCACCATGAAAATGCAAAAACTTATTCAAACAGGCAACATGTGTCACTTTGCTTGTGATGGTGCCTACATCGTGGGTCACCAGTATCAGGGTGATCCCCTTTTCCCTGTTCAAGTCATCAAGCATGTCATAGAATGCCTTCACATTTCCAGCGTCCACCCCAACAGTCGGTTCATCCAGGATCAGGATATCCGGCCTGCTGACAATGGCCCTGGCGATAAAGACACGCTGCTGCTGACCGCCGGACAAATCTCCGATATTTCTGTCGGTGAAATCCTCCATTCCAACAGCGCGGATAGCGTCCATTATCTCTTCCCGCCTGTTCTTTCCAAGGAAACGGAACAGACCTATTTTGGCCGTCAGCCCGCTCGCCACTACTTCAAAAACGGTGGCAGGGAATCCGGTATTAAACGAATTTGCTTTTTGGGATACAAACCCGATTCTATCCCATTCCTTGAATTTGTCCAGCGTCTGGCCAAACAAAAAAATCTCTCCCTGATTAGGTTTCAAGAGGCCCAGCATAAGTTTTAACAAAGTCGATTTTCCTGAACCGTTTGGACCTACCAGTCCGAGGAAAGCGCCTCTGGGTACGGAGAGGTTGATATCCTCCAGCACATAATCCCTGTCATAACGGAAGCTGACATCCTGAACTCTGATTACGGGTTCCTTTTCCATACAAGTCATCCCTTTTTTTAATAAGAATCATTCCGATTTACATTAATTGAATTATACACTCTTTTGAGGAGGCTGTAAATAAACTGTCACGGTTCGGGCTATGTATTCATATGTTTGGGAAGAGGAGTGATGTTTAATGAAACTGATCAAAAACATGGTCAATTATAAAGTCAACAACATAACGGCGGAGGAACTGCTAAAATATGCAGGACAATTCCAAATTAAACTGACCAAGCCGCAGGCCGAAAAGCTGGCTTCATACTTAAGAGGTAAAAATCATGACATCTTCGATGACAGGACCCGTTCCAGCCTGGTAAGGGAAGTCGCAAGGATTGCCGGTCCTGATACTGCTAAAGCGCTGAATGCGCTGTTCCTTCAATTTACAAAATGAAAAAAGCCGGATCATTGGATCCGGCTTTTATGATCACTTCACCAATTCTTCTCCGCTGATAAGCTGAAGAACGTTTTCGTTGA